>JASEIE010000400.1 GCA_030024065.1 Thermodesulfobacteriota bacterium | reverse complement strand
ACCCGGGGAGATACAGACGTATAGATTAATTTTTTCACACCTTCTGAGGGATTACAGGTCTTTCCCGAATGTGTGGCAAAGATGAGGGGAGTCGGTCGTTGATCCATGGTAGCGTTTCTTCCAAAAACTGGAGGAAATCGCCATGTCAGATCCATCACCGATTCAAGCAATAGAACCGCGGATCCCTCACCACGTCATCTGTCCCTATTGTCAGCAAAAGCAACCCCTCCGCAAGAAAAAAAGAACATTTGCGCACCGTCAAAGCTCCCCACTTTCGACGTCGCATTTTGCTCAAGGTCCGGATGATCTATGCAAAATGTCGAAACCCAGGTTGCTCCCATAAAAGCTTTGTTCTTCCCATTGCAGGGATTAGAAAGATACCAACAGGCTACTCAATCCCTCATCTCCGAAGCCGTAGCCGGAGTCGTCCAAGAGTAAGCATCTATCATCATCTATCCTCATCATTGACCCCTTTCAGTGAATGCGTTACAGTTTATTCACTTTAATTCAATTCTCCCGTCTATCCGCTTAGGACGATATAAAAATAGAAGGGACGGCTTTGAGGAGAGAAAACAGTTGAAGGTAAGATTGATTGATCCAGCTTATCATCATCCCATCCTCGGCCATTCGCAGAAGGTGATGAAGAACATCTGGTTTGCCCACCTCACCCTGACCACTCTGGCTGCACTTACCCCTCCGGAGATTAAGGTGGAAATCACCGATGAGAATGTGGGGCCCATCAACTTTGAAGAAGAGGTGGATCTCGTGGGCATTACCGGCATGATCATGCATGCCTCGAGAGCCTATGAAATCGCCCATAGGTTTCGACAGAGAGGGATCCCGGTGGTCATGGGAGGTCCTCATGCCTCAAGCCTTCCCCTTGAGGCCAAAGAGCATGTGGATGCCGTGGTGATCGGTGAAGCTGAAATGGTCTGGAAGGAATTGCTCGAAGACCTCCGGAGAGGATCTTTGAAACCTTTTTACAGGGCGGAGTCCTTCCATTCCATGAAAGGACTGGCCCGCCCGAGGCTCGACCTTCTGAAAAAAGACGCTTATATGACGATCAACTGTGTCCAGACCACCCGGGGTTGCCCTCATCGCTGCGATTTCTGTTACGTCACCCATTTTTTTGGAAATACCTATCGCTGTCGACCCGTGGAGGAAGTGATTCAGGAGGTAAGACAGTTAGAGGGGGAGTTCATTGTTTTCGTAGACGATAACATTGCAGGGGACCGGCGCTACGCGAAAGAACTCTTTACACAATTTAAGCCCCTTAAAAAGAAGTGGGCCGGGCAGGCCAGCCTCACCCTGACCCGGGATCCTGAACTTTTAAGACTTGCCGCTGAAAGCGGATGCGTCTCATTATTTATTGGGGTCGAATCCCTCTCCCCGGAAAACCTGAAGGGGGTCAATAAGAGCTTCAATCGTGTGCCGCAATTTGAGGAGGCCATCAGAATCCTCCATAACCATGACATCATGATCCTGGCCAGCTTCATAGTCGGGTTGGATCATGATGATGAGGGCGTCTTTGAGAAAAATCTCCGGTTCTGCGAGCGAAATCGAATTGAGCTGCCCAGTTTCTTCATCCTCACCCCTCTGCCTGGCACTCCGTTATTTAAAAAGATGGAGCAGGAAGGGAGACTGCTTCACAGGGATTGGACCCAATATAACGGAGCAACCGTTGTCTTCAAACCGAATTTGATGACCGAGGAGACACTTCAACAGGGATTTCAATGGCTGTGCAAAGAGGCCTATTCATGGACCTCCATCATCAAAAGGGTTTTCCGCCCTCAACAACGATTCTACACACGCATCCTCTCCAACTTGGCCTATCGCAGTATTGCCCAGAGGGCCCCCGAAAGTTCGCTCCCGAGCCTATCGAAAATCCTGCAGGGAATGAATGATACCATCCCTCTTCAGAATACACGGGACTTAATTCAGAGGATGGAGGAAAAGATAGTAGAAAAGAAGGTTTTCATAAGCCAGAGGGAAGCCGATGCACTTCAACTCTATTCCGTTTACAATGAGCAACTCAAGACCCTTTTTATCAGGTTAGAAGGATCGATTGATCGGAAAGGTGCAAAGGAGTTGGCGAAGAGGCTTAAACATACGATCTGCGAAAAGGTCGATCAGGTCATCCTTGACTTCAAAGATATAGGAGCTTTTTCTTCAGAGGCGATGGCTTTCCTCTCGAGAAAAGGATTTCTTCGAAAAGATGCAGGCAGCTTTTGGGTGGCGATTAACATACCAGACCAGAAACGAACGATCTATCCCTTTTTGTGACCACCGGGAAGGAAGATTTCTCTATCTTGAAAATCTTCGAGCAGCCTTCTGCCTTCTCCTCCTTGCCTCCTGCTGTTTTCTTTTCTTCTTAACAGAAGGTTTCTCATAGGCTCTTCTCTTTTTTAATTCCTTGAGAATGCCATCCCTTGCGAGTTGGCGCTTCAGGGCTTTGATCGCGTTCTCAATCTGGTTGTTTTGAACTTTAACTTCCAATGTTTTACCCTTTAATTTTCGTGGATTGGCTACCTGTTTCTATCCCTTCTGCCCCTGAACTCCCCGCCTTTTTTCTTCTGAGGTTTAGCCTCGTTCACGATCAAGGCTCGTTCCATAAAGGTCCTGCCATTGAGCAGGGAGATCGCCTTTTCCGCTTCCGCTGTTGAGGCCATCTCCACAAACCCAAATCCCCTTGACCGTCCGGAGTATGTATCGACAACAATTTTAACAGACTGGACTGTTCCTGCCTCCGCAAAGAGGTTCTTCAATGCCTCCTCCGAAGCCCCAAAAGGGAGATTCCCTACATAAAGTTTTAATTCCATCTCTTCCCTCCTCATTAAATTTAAACCCCAAGGCTTTCTAAAAAGCCTCTGAGGGTTTTTCCAAAAACTTTTTATAAAGTTCAGAGAGAAACAGGGTAATTTTCAATTTACTCTATATATCCTAAATTTAGGGCATCTGTCAATTTAAATTTTGTTTTGCACGTAACCCCTCAGAAGGTGTGAAAAAATTGAATGGGATTAAAGAAAAAGAGACTTGACAAAAATCT
>JASEIE010000003.1 GCA_030024065.1 Thermodesulfobacteriota bacterium | reverse complement strand
CTATCTTCTAAATCTTTAACCGTAACCATTTGACGATTTACGAAACGGGCCCTGAACCTAGCATGGTACAGGGCGGGCTTCGTAACCGTAACCTTAACCTATGCTTTTAGACGGAATCCTTATTTTCTAAGCAACTCTATCATAAAGAAGCCAATGATTGCAATAGCTTTCTCGCCGCCTCAAAGGGGTTTCCCTTCATTGCGGGCCATCCATCAATGACCAGCCTGGAGTCAGGAGTCAACCGATATCTTCCCTCTCCCCGACGGACCAACTCCACAACTCGCTGAGGAGAGACCCGGGTCGTTTCATCGAAGGTCAGGACCATTTGCGAAGGAGTTTGCTCGAACTTCCGGATGGAGAGTTTTGTGAGGAGCATCTTCACTCTGATCACTCCGAGAAGATGGGCCACTTCTTCCGGGATTTTCCCGAATCGGTCCACCAGTTCTTCTCGGATCATCTCCATTGCCTCATCGGAGCGGGAAAGGGAAAGTCTTCGATAGAGGCGCAATCGTTCCTCCGGGTTTTCCACATAGGTTTCCGGAATGAAGGCAGGAAGGTGGAAGTGAATCTCCGGTGTGATCTCTTCAATCACCTCCTCCCCTCTTAACTCCCTGACCGTCCTTTCCATCAACTGGGTGTAATATTCGAGCCCCACGGCGATAATATGTCCGGATTGGGAACGGCCGAGGAGATTGCCTGCTCCTCGAATCTCCATATCCTCAATGGCCAGTTTAAATCCGGAGCCCAGCTCGCTCAACTCCTGAATCGCCCGGAGTCTTCTCGCCGCATCTCTCGAAAGGGCAAGCTCCGAAGGGATGAGGAGGTAGGCATAGGCCTGATGCCTTCCCCGGCCCACCCGGCCCCGGAGTTGGTAGAGATCAGCCAAACCGAAGTGATCGGCATGGTTGATCAGAATGGTATTGGCTGCCGGGATGTCCAGACCGGACTCGATGATGCTCGTGCAGACCAGGAGGTTATATTCTCCTCTGACAAACTGAAGCATCACCTTCTCCAGTTCCCTTTCCCTCATCTGGCCATGGGCAATCGCAAGCCGCGCCTCGGGAATGAGCCATTTCAGATGGCTGGCCATGGAATTGATGTTTTGAACGCGATGGTGGACGAAGAAGACCTGCCCTCCCCGGCCAAACTCTCTCAGGACTGCCTCCCGGATGATCTCATCGTCATAACGGACCACGGAGGTGCGTATCGAAAGGCGATTTTCAGGGGGGGTCTGGATGAGGCTGAGATCACGGATGCCGGAGATGGCCAACTGGAGCGTCCTCGGAATGGGGGTGGCAGTGAGAGTGACCACATCGACCAGCCTCCTCATCTCCTTCAGTTTCTCTTTGTGGTTCACACCGAACCGATGCTCTTCATCGATGACGACCAGCCCCAGATCGTGAAAGGAAACATCCTTCTGGAGAAGCCGGTGTGTCCCGATAATGATGTCCACCTTCCCTTCTCTCAATCGGGCGAGGATCTTCTTCTGCCCCTGTGGGCTTCTAAACCGACTGAGCATCTCAATAACGACCGGATAATGCTTGAACCGGTCACAAAAGGTCTGGTGGTGCTGCTGGGCTAAAACCGTGGTGGGAACCAGGATAGCGACCTGTTTTCCGTCCATCGCGGCACGATAGGCCGCTCGAATGGCAACCTCTGTCTTCCCAAACCCCACATCCCCGCAGATCAGGCGGTCCATCGGCTTCGGGTTGCCCATATCATTCATCACCTCTTCGATGGCTCTGATCTGATCGGGTGTCTCCTCATAGTCAAAGGTCGCCTCAAATTCCCTGTAGAATTGGTTGATCGGAGAAAAACTCATTCCCTTGAAGGCCTCCCTCGCTGCATAGAGATCGAGGATCTCTTTCATCATCTCTAATACGGCTGCCTTCGCCCTCTTCTTCGCCCTCTGCCAGGTGTGGCCTCCCAATTTATCGAGTCTCGGATGTCTGCCATCGCCCCCGATGAAGCGTTGAATGAGATTGAGCCTGTCCACAGGGACATAGAGCTTATCTCCATCGAGATATTCCAGAAGGAGGTAGTCATTTGAAACCCCTCCGAGGCTCAAATGTCTTAGCCCTCTGTAGAGGCCAATGCCATAGTCCGTATGGACGATAAAATCATTCTCCCGAAGTTCGCCATAGGAGGAGAGAGGGCCGCCTTCCGCTCTCGCAATACCCCTTCGGACACTCCCCTCTTTCAGCCTCCTTCTCTCTCCGAAGATCTCCTCTTCAGTCAGTAAGATCCAGCCCTCATCGAAATTACGAAAACCCGATGAGAGGGGACCAATGAGGAGGGTGAGAATACCCCTTTCTTCTATTACCTCGCTGAATCTCTTCTCCCTTTTTAGGTGAGAGATGACCTCGTAATGGGAGAGGAGGTCTCTCATCCTTTCGGCCTGACCGAGGTTATGGGAGATGATAAAGACGCCCATCCCCTTTCTCTGCCATTGATGGAGGCGCTTCAGGAAAACGGTCAGAGGGGAGGTTTCGTCTGAACTTCCTTCGGCTTTAAGGATCGATTTGATCTCTCTCTGAATCTCCTCATTGCCCTCCATCCCAAAAGAAAAGAGGTGCTCGCATTGCGGAGGAGCAAGGGGCCCCTCCTGGAGAAAGATTGCCTGAAATTTTCCAAGACGGATGAGGAAATCCTCCATACGGAGATAGAGGGAATCGGGCGGAGCATAAGAGCTTCTTTTCGCCGATGCCTTCTCATAATGGACCTCGATCATATGGGAGAAGGACTCTGCCTCCCTTTCCACTTCCTCCCCTTCAACGACAAAGACCCATCCGAATTCCTTGAGGTAGTCGAAGAGGGTTGCCATGGGCTGATCAGAAGGATCTCTCGAAATATCCCTGACCGGAAGGAGAGTGGCCTTCTCCATCTCACCCTCTCTGATCGATCGCTGGCTTTCGATATCGAATCGCCGGATCGATTCCAGCCGGTCTCCATCGAATTCCAACCGGAGGGGTTCCTCATAGAGGGGACTGAAGATATCGATGATCGCTCCCCGGAGACTGTAATCTCCCCTCTCTTCAATGATCCTTGCAGAAGTATATCCACCTTCTTGAAGAAAACGGACCAGGCGGTCACGGTCCACCTCATCTCCCACAGAAAGGGAATAGGTCAATTCCCTTAAGTCGGAAGGCACGAGAACCCTCTGCATCAGGGCTTGAACGGAGGAAAAGATGACCGTTTCTTCATCCCTCATCAGGGAGAAGAGGCTATCCACCCTCTCCCTGATGATCTCCGGATGGGGAGGAATCTCGTCATAGGGAACTGTCTCCCATTGAGGGAAGAGGCAGGCGATCTCGTTCTTCTTCCCCTGAAAAAAACGGAAATCCTCGAGAAGCAATTCGGCATCCCGCAGGTGAGGCAGAATGACCAGGATGGGACCTTTCATCCTTTCCCTCCATCGAGATAAGATGTAGGCTCTGGAAGATCCCTTCAGCCCGGTCAGACCAATCCGTTTCCATTGCCTCCAGGATTCGGATTCAAGCCATGATTGGAAAGATTTGGTTTCTTGGTTCATTTACCTAGAAAATAAAAGTCTAACGGTAAGGGTAACCCTTACCCGAAGACCATTTTCCTCGTTTGTAGATGACGTAGTTCTCTTCACCGCTTATTGTGAATGATGGAGGCACTCCTTTTCAAGGAAGCAACTGGCGCATTGAGGGTTTTTTGCCTTGCAGAGGGTTCTTCCAAACCGGATGAGGTTGATGTGCAGAGATAGAGATTTCCCTTCCGGGACGAAAGGAACCATCCATGGATGAGCTTTGACTGCATTCATCCTCTCCGGAATGAAACCCAGACGCTTTCCAATCCTGAGGATATGGGTATCGATTGGAAAGGCCTCTCTTCCCAGACCGAAGAGAAGGAGGCAATGGACTGTCTTAGGTCCGATCCCTTTCTGTTCTCCGATCACCTTCTTGATCTCCTCTGAATCCATCTTCTCTAAAAAAGCGAGGCTCAATCTTCCTTCCCTCATCTTAACCCAGCGCAGGATCTCCCGGATGCGTCTCGCCTTCTGCGCAGCCAGGCCACCCGGCCGGATGGCTGAAATGAGGGCTTCTGTCTTTGTGCTGAGGACATCCTCCCATTGGGGGAAGCGGCTTTTCAGCCTTTGATAGGCTCGATCCCGGTTGAAGTCACTGGTGTTCTGGGAGAGAATGGTCTGGATGAGGATATCAAGAGGACTAACTCCCCTCTCTCTTTTCGGGATACCATATCTCCTTTCTAAAAGGAGGGTGATCCTCTTCACCCCGTTAGAAATAATGCCCCGTTGTTCTGCAGCGGGGTTAGATTTTAGAATAATTCCGGCGGGGTTTAATGCCCCGCTGGAATTTCTAACGGGGTTCAATTTCGGTTTTAAATCTTCATGCTCTTGCGATCGCCTTTTTGATCTTCTCACCGAGCCTTCCCTTCAGAAAATCCTTCATCCGTTCCTTTACCCTCCCCGCAAAACCCTGATAGGTCTCCTTTCCCTCCAATACCCGAAGATAAAGGTCCCCCAATTCCGGATAGCGTTTCAGGGTCTTAAAGGCCAGCTTTGCAAAACGGAAAACGAATCGGGAGAAAGGAAGAGCCCATTTTAGATTTTCGGAGATGTGAAGATGGATCGCCTTCTCATAGAGGTCAGAGGGACAAAGACCTTTCTCCTTCGATCCGATGATGGCCTCAGCAGCCAGCATTCCGCTCCGGATCGCATAGTAGATCCCCTCTCCCTGCAGAGGATCCATCAGATGGGCTGCATCTCCCACAAGTAGAATCCTTCCACTTGAAACCCTCTGCCATTCATCATAGAAGGAAGGCAGTGGATGGCCCATCATCCTTTTTCTCTTTTCTTCCGGAATATAGCCTAAATCTCTGAGAAAGGCACCCAGGCATTGGCGGGGGTTCATCTTCTTCGTTTCTCTGAACATTCCGCCGACCCCGATCGAAAGACTTTCCCTTTTGGGAAAGACCCAGCCATAGCCATTGGGGATTCTGCCGAAATCTAAATGGATGAAGTGAAGTTCCTTTTGGGGAAGATGGATGGATGAGTCAAAAAAGATCTCGCTTTGGACAGCGATCCCATTCCCGTCGTTTCGCTGTGGAGGCAGGGAAATGGATCTTGCAACGATACTCTCCGCCCCATCTGCGCCGATAAGATATTGAGAACGAAACCTCTCTCCATTCGCCAGCTCCGCTTCGACCCCATTGCCTCTCTCCTCGATTTTGGTGACTTTCTCTCCCTCCAGCACTTCCGCACCTTCCTCCTGCGCTCCCTTTATCAGGAAATGATCGAAACGATCCCTCATCACCAGAAATGCAATCGGCTCTCTGGTTTCGATGAAGAAAGACTCTTTACAAAGGTAACTGAATTTTCCTCCGAAGATGGTGTTCTCAATCACAGGACTGAGATCGAGGTTAAGAAGATCAACGGTTTTGAGGGAAAGGCAACCTCCGCAGGGTTTATATCTTGGAAACCTTTCCTTCTCAACCAGGAGGGTTTTCAATCCGGATCGGGCACACAACCGGGCAACCGTTGATCCCCCCGGGCCTCCGCCCACGATCACCACATCATAATCCCAACGCATCGCATTCTTCCTCGGGGAAAAAATTATCACGAAATCCGTATTTGTCAATACCCAATCCGGTCTAAGTTCTTTAGGCGGCGCCTAATTTCCAGTGAAAAATTTTTTCAAAAAGCGGAGTGAACTGCACAAAACAATCGAGAATAGAATGTTCCTCATTTCTTCGTATCGTCACCAGCCCGAAATACTCGCAAAAGCGTTCGATAAACCGGATAGAAAAAGCGTAGTGGACAAGTTCTTCCAACCCCATGGGGGGATGTCTTTCCTCCTTCTTCAACACAGCAGGAAAGGCTTCAATAAAGCGGTGAGATAGTTCTTTAACCTGAATGGATGTCTTTGCTTTCTGATGAAGAAGATAGCATGAAAATAGAAACCCTTGCTGAATGATATCCAAACTGGGATATAAATCTCTGGAAGCCCAGTTGAACCTTCGCACATACGTCTCAAAGAGATGATGGAAGTCGTCTATGCCAAATCCTTTTTCCACCACATCCTGTCCCCTTTGAGTCAGGGAGAACTTCTGACCCCGCTTCTTGATCCAACCTGCCATTTCCAGGATATGACGCAACGCCGATAGTTTCGAGTCTTCTTCCTCAGACCTGATAGGATAATGGAGGCGAGGATGTTCAGGAAATTTATCGTGCATTTCACGGGCGAAGGCCTGTGGAAGATTCCCTTTGGCCGTGGCTTTCAGGGGTTGGAGTTCGCCGAGCCGTTTTATGCAATATATTGTCTCTTTCAGCACTGGAACGTCGAGGAAGTCTTCCTTAGAAAGATTTCTTTTGAGTATTACGATATCTGACGTTTCTGCAAATGGCCGATAAAGTATGCGGTTCATCTGATTCGACGATAACCCCAGAAACTCAGGGATCGGCTCAGCACTCTTCTTTGCCGTCAAAGCATCCAAGAATGTTTGAGCCTCCTCGATCGATCTGAAGTTCTGACCTTTTAAAGCGGAGCCCATCTCATCGAAGATCTGTGCACTCTTTGAGTTTACCTCCCTTTCCATGAGGGGATCGGGTTCACTTTCCAAAAGTTCAAAGATCTTCTCCGGCTTTCGGGACTTGTATTTCTTCAGAAGGTTGCGGTAACCGTCAAGATGAAACTGACCTCTTTTCTGTTTCAAGATGGGGTATAGAAATTTCAATAATATTGTCATAAGAAGGTGGATGACTTCATGGCGGCCGCATTTATTCCCGAGCATGGCGTTATAAAATTGAAATGCTTCGATGGGGTCACGGTCCTGCACCTGTTTTTCCGCCACGGCGTGGAGCACAACATGCAAGAATGGGTTGACTTCGTTTTCCGGATCGAACTCGTGATCAGCTAAAACATCAGAAAACTCAAACTGATTAAAATATTCATCAGAGTGGTCGAGCATGATTTTTCCCAGCCGCTCTTCTTCTTCCGTCAGGCTCTCCAGTTTCCCCTCTTGAGCCCTCCGCCAGATGTGATGGAAATGCTCCCGATTCACCTGCCGTAGCGCTTCAAATATGGAATCATTCATCTTTCAATCCCTTCCTAAAAATTGTGAATTGTTCCTAATTCTTCTAAGGTAATTATTTTCGCACCCATCGGAATGAGGTTGGCGTTGGCTTCGCTTTCTAACGTATAAAGGAGCTTGCCCCATTTTAACCACTCCTTGTAAAACTTTTCGGTTTTGCTACCGGATGAGGCATGGGCGAAAAAAATGACATCTGCCACGTGCAGAAGGAGATCTTTCGCCGTCTTTAACTTTGGGGGTGGCGATTGCATTTTATGGCCGCTTATTTCTCCTTTTTATTAGACTTCGATCTCATATTTCTTCTTTTTGAATCCCCGTCCACGTAGAAGGCTGTTATTAGAAAAAAGATTTGCCCTACTATCCTTATGTTTTAGCTTTTCCTATCGCGATTAATCAATCTTGTAAAGTGCATAATTTAGCTTTGCCCCCAGGTTCTTCTTCTGGGGAAATTAGTAAAATAGTAAACAACGTCCCGAAGGCCCCAACATTCTGTCACCTATAGGGGACATCGCCTATTATACCTATCCATTATGTCGTAAACATTGTCGTAAATTTTTCGCAAACAATGTCACAAATATGTCGCAAACATCACCTGCTCTCTCTTAAGCGATAAACCAATTGGTGAGTAGAACCCTCTGTATATAGAACGCTCACTTGAACCATGTGCTTAAGGTCCCTCTGCAAGGTTCGGCGATTGACTCCCGGATAGAGCTTTTCATAGTCCCGAATCGTCAGGCTGCCATTTTCTAAAAGGAAGCCGATGGCGCTTGCCTGGCGTCTATTCAGTTTATATTTTTTAACAATTACGTCGGAAAGGATAGCCTGTTCCCCTTTCTTCGTTACCTCATGTAGTTGTGTGGCAAGGCCCTCAACAAAATACTCCAGCCAACCAGTAATATCCATGTCTTGCTCTCGTACGCTCTGTAGGGCATGGTAAAAGGACACACGATCCCTGTCATAATATTCACTAATGGTAAACAGCCTCTTAAAGTCATATCCTGCCCGATATAAATAAAGAGTGGACAATATTCTGGAGGCTCGTCCATTCCCGTCAATAAAAGGATGAATGTGCACAAGTTGGAATTGTGCGATGCCGCTGACCAATACAGGGTGTATCTCCTTTTCGCTATTCAACCAACCCACAAATTCCGCCATCATTGGCGGAACGTCTTGTGCCGGGGGAGGTGTATAAATAACCTCACCTGTTACCGAATTGACAACGTAATTTTGTGTGCGGCGGTATTCACCAGGAGCAGCCCGGCCGCCCCGGACACCCTCCACCAACCGTTTATGGATCTCCCGAATCATCCCTTCTGTAATTGGCCCCCCACTGTTAAGGTATTCGGCGACCAAATCAAAGGCATTTCGGTAGTTCAGCAATTCCCTCACATCATCAGGGTCAGCTTCTGGAACTTTTCCACCAGCCCAGAGACGCTCGGCCTGTTCTAAGGTCAGCCGTGTCCCTTCGATATGTGTCGTGTGGTGAGCCTCCAGAACCAAAGCCCTCTCACCCATGGCACGAATCCAGTCTTCTGATAGAGTTGCAGCTTCCAAGAAACCTCGCGCCCGTTCGATCCGTGTAAGGCCACCTGTAATACGATGGGTAATGCTAAATTTTGATCGGAATCCCTGTGGGGCTTTCGACGGATTTTCCCTTCTCACTTTGCTATTGCGGGTCATCCCGCCACCTCTCTCAACACTTCTAAGATTTCCTTTTCGACCTTACGGATGTCAGCCTCTATTTCCTTAAGCGGGCGGGGTGGCGTGTATTTGTAGAAGTAACGGTTGAAGTTGATTTCGTATCCTACTTTACCAACCTCACCATCTTTGTGATCGCGAATAGCGCTATTAATCCAGGGGTCAGGTACATGGGGTTTTACCTCTCGTTCAAAAAAAACTTCGATATTTTCTGAAAGGGGTATGTTCTCTGTATCACGGAGTTGTGGGTCGGCCTCGGGGTGACCATTCTCGTCACGACACATTTCCGCGGTTTCATCCCGCTCGGAGAGGGTGGAAAGGATCGCCTTCTGAATAGACGCCGTAAGCTTTATTCCATCTTTCTTTGCGGCTTCCTCGACCAAATCAAGGAATTCATCTGGACTTTTATAAAGTGTTTTGGGCAAGCTATTGAGGAGCTTGAGGATGGCCTCCTGAGCGGCACGACCTTCCTTCTCTTCAGCTTCCTTATCCTTGGTAGGTGCCAGCACACAATCAATCCGCCGCAATACCGTTATCGGAAGAATCACGTCCTGATATTTGCTGCGCTTAAAGGTATCACGGATCAAATCCGCAACACCCCAGATAAAACTAACAATTTCGTCGTGATTCATATTTACTCCACCCCTCACCCATTTAAAGGAAACAAATCAACAGGCTGTTGCCCAAACCAACCATTTGCCCTTCGACAGGCTCAGGGCGAGCGGTGATATGTTGAAATCATGTAACTTTTCCGGTCATGCTGGGCTTGTCGAAGCATGAAATCGATTTGGGCAACAGCCTGTCAATTCCTAACGCTTTTTTCCTCAGCGATTGCAGTCTTATGAATATCCAGTCTTGCGGTCAATTTCTTTTCCAACTCTGTAAGTTTGTATGCAAGGATCTTTCTGGGCAATGAGCAATTGCCGCTATTATATTCGGATTCTTCAATCAAGACAACTTTTAAAATTTTTCAATCCTCCCTTGTCAAATTTCTGTTATCCGATATAATGGGGAGAAGTCAGGAGATCCTTCGAGGGATAGTTTATGGGGATATATCCTCAAGAATGGTTCAAGCAAGCCGATTATGATATGGAAACGGCGGATTTTATGTTTAATGGAGGGCGGTATTTTTATGCAGTTTTTATGTGTCATCTCTCCATTGAAAAAGCATTAAAGGGGTTGTATGCCCAAAAACTAAACGAAGTGCCACCTAAAATACATAACCTTCTTTATCTTGTGGAAAAGATGAGGCTGAATTTACCTGATGACCTCTAAAAGACGGTGTCCATTCTTAATGATCTGAGTGTTCCAACCCGTTACCCCGACGATCTTGAGAAGATGTTTAAGAACTATTCTAAGGAAAGAACAAAAGAGCTTCTTGAAAAGTGTGGGGAGGTCTTAACATGGCTAAAAACGACTATTGCTGAATATGCAAAACAGGGCGAAATAGTGTATGCGGCGTGATAGAGGATAAGATTTGGGTTGGAGATGGAATAAATTAGGAACTTGATTTCTTTCGAGAGAATTGAATTTCCCCTGCCTCAATTCCCCTCAGGAGATATTCCGGAGTTACCATCACTTTCAGCTTTCCCTCGAACGGGACGCCCTGCCTCAAATTATGTTTGCAGGAGAGGCAGTCGGTCAGGAGAATGTCCGCCTTCACCTCTTCCGCCTCCTTCACCCTCCTGCGTCCAATGTCCCTTGAGAACTTCGGGTAAAATCCCTTCACCCCTCCTCCTGCCCCGCAGCAGAGGGATTCGCGATGATGGTGATCCATCTCAACAAAATTGCTTCCAAGGTTGTTTAATAGGACTCTCGCTCCGTCGAAGGACCCCAACCCTCTTCCCAGGTGACAGGGATCGTGATAGGTGATGGTCGTTGAATCAATCTCAGAAGCCTGGAATGTGAAATGTTCGTTCAAATAAGAGAGAAGCGTCTTAAAGATGAGGCCGGTGCGATCTTTCTCATCATATTCTAAAAAGGTTTTTAGACAGGTGGGACAGAGGAAGAGGACCTCACGGCCACCCGCTTCCTTTATCCTCTCAATGTTTTGACGGATCCGCTCCGAATCGGGATTCGATCCTGTATCTCCCTTCACAGCCTCGCAACAGACCTCATCAATCAATGTGAAATCGACTCCCAATCGCTGAAGGAGTTCAACCACTCTAACGGTGGTTTCGGTCTCCGTCGTCATTCCCACACAGCCAACATAGACCACCACAGGTGATGTCTTCTTAAGAGAAGGGATTTGAGCCCTTTCCATTTCACCATAGGGCGTTCCAAATCGATCGATCGTGGCATGGAGTTGAGCTACCTCATCGAGATCAGAAGAGACCTCCGGACTCTTCAGGCTCCATCTCCTCAGGTCTTTAAGCCTCTTTCCCGCATCGATCCCAACCGGGCAGACCTCTCCGCAGAGACCGCAGGTAGTGCAGAGAAACAGACCATCCTCAACCCCCTCCCTCATGCCATGAATGAGAGAGGAAAGAGCCACTCCCCTTCCACCTAACATTCCATCCGCCCCAAAGGAGGGACCGATCGAATTATAAGCGGGACAGTCCAGCAGACAATTACCGCATCCGATGCAGTAGAGGAGGTCGGAAAAGTCTTTCATCCTCTCCAAAATCTGGCTTCTTTCATTATCGAGAAGGACGATCACCAATTCATTCGGCTCATGCATTCCATAAAAAGGTATCTTCTCCACATCCGAAGATTTGGACCTCCCTGCGACAATATCGACAAAAGAAGGGAAGAGGGAG
This sequence comes from Thermodesulfobacteriota bacterium, assembly GCA_030024065.1. The sequence continues at coordinate 31,406 of JASEIE010000003.1, read as the reverse complement.
CCTGTGGCTAAATAGGTTTCAAGCTTAGCCATGATGATGGCATCTTTAATGTTGGGATAGACCTTATCGATGGAGGTGAGGATGATATGTTTTGATCTCGTTCGAACCCGGGTGATATTGCCTTCGTTGTGAATAATTAATACCGCCCCTTCTCTCGCAGCGATCGCATTGGCGCCGGTGATTCCGATTTTCGCCTTTTGAAGGTAAGATTCAATATCTTCCTTTACGGCCTGCATCTCCTCTTCAGGGATAGGAGGAACTTCTTTCTTTAAATGTCTGGAGAGGATTTCGGCAATTTCATATCGAGAGAGATGGACAATCGGTCCGGTATAATGGGAGGGCCGTCCTCCCACAAGCTGATTAATCCGGTCACCGATATCGGTCTCAATGACCTCAATGCCGTGCCGGTTGAGAAACGGGGCAAGCCCGATTTCCCTGGAGACGTTCGATTTCGATTTGACAACGAGCCTTTCTTCTCCGATCTCTCTCAGCAGAATCCCGCATGCCTCTTCAGAATCTTTGGCCGGGATGACTCTAAATTGGTTTTCCTCGAGATGGGTGATCGCCTCCTCAAGGAGATCCCGGTTTCCCAAAGACTCAGACCGGATCCGTTTCACCTCCTCCTTCACCTTTTCAAAATCGTCGAAGAGATGGAGATTCTGTTTCTGACGGGTCCGGGTCTCCTGGAATGCCCGTCTCTGATTTTCCAGTTCGGACTTTTTGATCTTCTTTCTTAAAGCCTCATACTGCTTTTTAATAAGCCCCATCTGAAATCCCCTGATGTTTATTCTGCAATTTTTCATATAACAAAACAAGTCGTGAGTTAAAGGGGACAGGCTACTTTTTTATGGTGAAAGATGTTTTAACATTTTATGTCAAATGATGTCGAACTTTTATTCCAAAAAAAGTAGCCTGTCCCCTTTTCTTGTTCTTGATGGGTAAGATATAATGAGAAACGATGAAAGAAACGGTCTGCCTCGTCAGCTTGGGTTGCACAAAGAATCTGGTTGACTCCGAAGTGATCCTTGGCCTCCTTTCAAAAGAGGGTTACTCTCTTACCACAGATCCTTCGAAAGCTGAGATCATCATTGTCAACACATGCTCTTTTATTCAGGATGCCACCCAGGAGGCGATCGAGACCATCCTTCAGCTCATCCCCTATAAAAGAGAGGGCCACTGCCGCCTCCTCATCGTCTCAGGGTGCCTTCCCCAGCGTTATGGTAGGACTCTGGAGAGAGAACTGCCTGAGGTGGATCTCTTCGTGGGCACAGGATCCTTTCAAAAAATCCCTGAAATCATATCCCGAAGAGGTCAGAGAAAAAGTTTCCTCTCTGGATCTGCCTTTCTTTACAATGAAAAAACACCTCGGATCATTTCCACCCCCTCGTTTACTGCTTATTTGAAGATTGCAGAGGGTTGCTCCAAGGCCTGCACCTTCTGTACAGTGCCAAAGATAAGGGGACCTTACCGGAGCAGAAGGATTCGCTCCATATTGAAAGAGGCAGAGAGGCTCGCCAATCAAGGAGTAAAAGAACTCGTCCTCATTGCCCAGGATACGACCGCCTATGGAGAAGACCTCCGGGATGGAACCTCCCTGGAGAAACTTCTCGGAAGCCTGGTGACGGTGGAAGGGCTCCGATGGATCCGAATGCTCTATTCCTATCCGAGGGCAGAATACGTTACAGAGGACCTTCTCCAGCTCATCGCTCAGGAGGAGAAGATCTGTTCCTATCTCGACCTTCCCATTCAGCACATCGATGACGAAATACTGAAGCGGATGGGGCGGAGATCGAAAGGAAAAGAGATTCGAAACCTCATCCAAAAGATCCGAAACTTCATCCCGGAGGTCACCCTTCGAACCTCTCTGATCGTTGGATTCCCAGGGGAAAGAGAAAGTCAATTTAAAACCCTTCTGGACTTCGTTGAGGATATCCGATTCGATCACCTCGGAGCTTTCAAATATTCACCTGAAGAAGGGACCCCAGCCTCCCGGCTTCCCAGGCCTGTTCCGGAGGATGTGAAAGAAGAACGTCTGAGGACCCTCATGGCGGTCCAGAAGAGGATATCCCTTAAGAAATATAAAAGATTGGTAGGACAAAGGATGGAGGTCCTGGTGGAAGGGACCGATCATCAAAAAGGTATTTTGAGAGGAAGAATTAAAACTCAGGCCCCTGAGATCGATGGTTTCGTCCTTCTTAAAGGGGAGGCCCGACCCGGCAATTGGGTGGAGGCTCGAATCACCCAGGCCCTACCCTATGATATCGCAGGAGAGATTGAAAGAGCCCTCCCATAGATTTTAGATTTATTCTCACTATCGGTAGCAGTTATTTTGCAATCTGCAATCTGAAATTCTCTTTCACACGGCCTTTTTCCTTGACGGAGATAGGAAAATGGGTTAATTAAAAATCTTGATTCCAAATGGGATAAATCTCGAATCTTACATTCATTTTCGATCAGGAGAATACAGTAAAGAGAGATGGATGAGACGAGTGAGCTGATACAGCAGAGGATACGAAAACTGGAGGCCTTGAGAGAGGAAGGGATGAATCCCTATCCCAACGATTTCAGGGTGACCCATACCTCCAGGGAGATTTTGGAAAGATTCGGCTCCACCTCAGAAGAGGAACTCAAATCAATCGAAGAGACCTTCTGCCTCGCTGGAAGGATCCTCGCTATCCGGAATTTCGGCAAGGCCAGTTTCATTCAGGTTAAAGATCAAAATGGAAAAATACAGGCTTACATTCAAAAGGATGGTATAGGTGAAGAGGCGTTCCATTTTTTTAAGAAGTTCGATATCGGAGACTTCATCGGATTGGAGGGGAGACTTTTCCGGACGAAGACTGGAGAGCTCACCCTGCAGGTCCAGAAGTTCCGTCTCCTGGTCAAGTCGCTCCGTCCCCTTCCGGAGAAATGGCATGGTCTCACCGACATCGAGACCCGTTACCGCCAGCGCTATCTTGATCTGATCGCCAACCCGAAGGTCAAGGAGGTCTTCCTCACACGGACTCTGGTCATCCAGAGGATCCGCGAGTTCTTTAATGGCCGTGGCTTCTATGAAGTGGAAACCCCCACGCTCCATCCCATTCCCGGGGGGGCGACGGCCAAACCCTTCAGGACCCACCACAACGCCCTCGATATGAACCTCTTTCTGAGGGTGGCTCCTGAGCTCTACCTGAAACGATTGGTGATCGGCGGATTTGAGAGGATCTATGAGATTAACCGGAGTTTTCGGAATGAAGGGATCTCCACGCTTCATAATCCGGAATTCACCATGCTCGAATTCTATCAGAGTTATGCCACCTATTTAGAGATGATGGAGATGACTGAGGAGCTTCTCTGTTCCACGGTCAAAGAGATCCATGGTGGTCTTCTCCTTCATTATGGAGGAAAGGAGATCGACTTCTCCCCTCCCTGGAGAAAGATCCGTTTCAAAGATTCCCTCTTAGAGGTTGGAAAGTTAGATGCTGCTATCTTAAAAGACCCTTCCAAGGCGATTGAAGTGGCCAAAGGTCTCAATTTAGAACTGAAAAAAGGAACCTCTCATGGAAGGGTTCTGGCCGATCTCTTCAAGGAGTTGGTGGAACCCAACCTCCTTCAGCCCACTTTCATCACCCATTACCCCACAGAGGTCTCTCCCCTCTCCCGACGGAATGAAGAGGATCCGGAAGTGGTGGACCGCTTTGAGCTCTTCATCGCCGGCCGGGAGATCGCCAATGGTTTCTCTGAGCTGAATGATCCCCTGGATCAACGGGAACGTTTCCTCCAGCAGGTGAGGGAGAGGACGGAGGATGGAGAATCCTCTCTTCTCCTCGATGAGGATTTTCTTCTTGCTCTCGAATTCGGGATGCCACCCACAGCGGGTGAGGGGATTGGAATCGACCGCTGGGTCATGCTCCTCACCGATTCGCCTTCCATCCGGGATGTCATCTTTTTCCCTCTTCTTCGAATGGAGAAGTAGTTATGGATTGAGCCTATAAATAAAGTCGATCATACGAAAGGGTTTAATAGAGAGTGGTATAAGCACCAAATTCCAATGACTAAAATTCTAAAAATGGGATTGATCTTCATGTGTTTTGGTTATTTGGATATTGGTTATTGGAATTTATTTGGAGTTTGGGATTTGGTTATTGGGATTTAAGGGTTGATATCTATGCGATATGAGTGGTTCATCGGTCTGAGATACCTCAAGGCAAAACGGAAACAGACCTTCATCTCCATCATCACCGTCATCTCCATTGCCGGGGTGATGCTGGGCGTGATGGCGCTCATCGTCGTTCTGTCCGTGATGAGTGGTTTTGAAAAGACCTTGAAAGAGAAGATCCTGGGCACTCAGGCCCACCTCGTCGTGCTCAAGGCCAGCGAAAAGGGAATGGATCACTATGAAAAGGTGCTGAAGGAGGTGGAAGGGGTGAAGGGCGTGATTTCGGCTGCCCCCTTCATTTTCAGCCAGGTGATGCTCTCCTCGGATTCGGGAACCTCCGGCGTAGTCCTCAAAGGGATCGACCCAGACCGTGTGGGAAAAGTGACAGAGTTAGCCCACAATCTGAAAGCCGGACGCCTCCAGGATCTGAAGGAGGGGAAGGAGAAAGATCTCCCGGGCATCATCCTTGGAGTGGAACTGGCAAAACATCTCTCTGTCAATATGGACGATCCCATACAGGTGATCTCTCCCCTTGGTACGATGACGCCCATGGGAATGATGCCCAAGATGAAACGGTTTCGTGTCAGGGGAATCTTCTATTCCGGAATGTACGAATACGACAATACCATGGCTTATGTCTCTCTCGAAAGCGCCCAGAAGTTCTTCGCCATGGAAGCCCGCGTCACAGGGATCGAGATTAAAACAGAGAACATCTATAAAGTGAATGAGATCGGGAAAGAGATTCGAAAGAAGATGGGATTTCCCTTCTGGACCAAAGACTGGATGGAGATGAACAGAAACCTCTTCTCTGCCCTCAGGCTGGAGAAGATTGCCATGTTCATCATCCTCGTCCTGATTGTCCTGGTCGCCGCTTTCAACATCATCTCCACGCTCATCATGGTCGTGATGGAGAAGAATAAGGACATTGCCATTCTGAAATCGATGGGAGCCCCTTCCGGAGGAATCCTGAGGATCTTCATCATCGAAGGAGGCGTCATCGGTGTGGTGGGAACGATCCTGGGGACGATCCTGGGTCTGGGAGCAGCCTTCAATCTTGAAAAGATCATCGGTTTTGTCGAGAACCTCTTCGGATTCAAAATCCTTTCGAGCGATGTCTACTATATCGACAAGTTTCCCTCCCAGGTCAATCCCCTCGATGTGGCGCTGATCGTCATCACCGCTATTCTCATCAGTCTCCTGGCCACCCTCTATCCTTCCTGGAGGGCCTCCAGGCTCGATCCCGCGGAGGCATTGCGATATGAATAAGGGAAAGATCTCTTATAAGGAAGAGGCTCATCTGGCCCTCTCCCGGGGGGAATTAAGAAAGGCCCTTGAACATTTTCAAAAACACTGTGCACAGGTGCCGGAGGATCTTCGATCCCGGTTGAAAGCGGCTGAATTGCTGGAGCGACTGGGTCAAAAGAAGGAAGCGGTTTGGGAATACCGGGAGGTGGCTGAGTCTTATGCCAGGGATGGCTTTCTGCTCCAGGCTGTCTCGGTTAACAAAATGATCTTAAGGATCGATCCCTCTGCAAAAGGTGTCAATGCGCGGCTGGCTCAACTCTATACGGAGAAGACTCGCGAATCCAAACGCTTCCGCGCGCTGCCTTATATTCCCCTCTTTTCCGATCTGAGTGAACAGGAACTTCATTCCATGCTCGATTGCGTCCAATCGAAAACCTTTCTGAAAGATACCTTGATCTGTCGGGAAGGTGCGGCAGGAGATTCTCTCATGATCATCTGCCGGGGAGAGGTGGGGATCTACAAACAGAGTTCAGAAGGACGAGAGATATGGATTCGCAACCTCGGAGAGGGGGATTGCTTTGGAGAGTTTGGTTTATTCATCGACCAAAAAAGGCATGCCAATGTGAAGGCCCTCGTCGAATGCGATATTCTGGAGATCTCCCGAAACGAACTGGACGGGATCATCAAAATTTATCCTCGCGTGAAGGAAGTCCTTCAAGATATTTTAAAAAAACGGGTCCTGGATCTCCTGCTCGCCCTCTCTCCCCTTTTCTCCTCTCTCAGCCTGCCGAAGAGAGAGGAGGTTTTAAAACGGTTTCGCGTCCATAATATCCCTGAAGATACCTTCATCTTTAAAGGGGGAGAGCCTTCCCACTGCCTCTATATGATTCAAAATGGTGAGGTAGAGATCTTTACTCAAGACCGCCGCGGGAAGAGGGTCGTTCTGGGTCGATTGGGAAGCGGTCATCTCTTCGGAGAGATCGGGGTGCTTCTCAATACCCCTCGAATGGCCTTTGCCAGGACGACCCAGCCATCGAAATTGTTGGAATTGGCAAAAGAGGATTTTGACGCCCTCCTCCGCCTGTTTCCGAAGCTTCAATCCGTCGTGAAAGAAATCTCCTCAAGACGCCTCACCCGGATGAGAGAGATCCTTTCCCAGGAGCGGGTGGAAAGAGCAAAAGAGGCCATGGTGTGAAAGAATTGATCCAGGTTCAGCAGCTCTCCAAGTCCTTTGGAAACGGGGCAAAAAAGGTAGAAGTCCTCCAGGGGATTGACCTCACCCTTTTTGAGGGTGAAAGGGCTGCGATTGTGGGCGCTTCCGGTGTCGGAAAGACCACTCTGCTCCATATCCTGGGGGCGCTCGACCGGCCAACCTCCGGGAAAGTCCTTTGGGGAGGGAGAGATATCTTCACCCTGGGTGAAAAAGAACTTGCACTTTTTAGAAATCGGGAGATCGGATTTGTCTTTCAGTTCCATCATCTCCTCCCGGAGTTTAATGCACTGGAGAATACGATGATGCCCTGTCTCATTCAGGGCCTCTCAGAGAAGGAGGCTGCCGACCGGGCGGAAGTCATCCTCTCCCTGGTCGGTTTAAAAGAAAGGGTGACTCATAAACCAGGAGAACTTTCCGGCGGAGAACAGCAGCGGGTGGCTGTCGCACGGGCTCTGGTGTTAGAGCCGAAAGTCCTTCTGGCCGATGAGCCTACGGGAAATCTGGATACCCGAACAGGAGAATCGGTTTACTCGCTTCTCCAGGAGCTCAATCAGATCAAGGGCGTCACGCTCATCATCGTGACGCACAATCTGCAACTGGCTGCTCAAATGCCCCGACAGATCCACTTGATCGACGGAAAGGCAATCGGTTAAAGGATATCCTGTTTACCCCGTTAGAAAGCCCCGCCATTTATGGCGGGGATGATAAAAAAATAATATTCATCCCGTTTAGAGATACATCTCTAACGGGATTCATCTTAGACCTGCCTACCGCAGGCAGGAAGGGTGGGGGTTAAAGCCCCATCCTTTCTAACGGGGTTTACAAAAAAGGAAGGATTTGATATTGAAGATGGAACCTAAATCGAAGAAAGGGCTGATAAGAAAAAAATGATGATTAGAAAAAAAATCTGGATCACCCTCGTCCTCCTTCTCCTTTCTATCGGGATATGTAGTGGATCAGAGGAGGTCATCTATAAAATCACTGTCCTTGGAAATGTGAAGGTCGAAGAAGGAGTTGTCCGCGCAGCGGTGAAGAGCCGTGAAGGAGGCCCTTTCTCCGCCGAGCAGGTCCGTGAAGATCTCCGGTCCGTCTTCGGCCTGGGCTATTTCTCCGATGTCCAGATCGATATCAAAACAACCCCCAAAGGCAGAGAGATCATCTTTGTTGTCATGGAGAAGCCTTCCATCAAAGAGATTCTGATCACCGGGAATCAAAAAGTGAAACTGGACGATATCAGGGAGAAGGTGACCCTTACCTCCCGCTCCATTCTCAACCTCGAAAAGGTGAAGGAGAATGCGGAGCAGATTCGAAGGCTCTATTTTTCCAAAGGCTATTATGGGGTGAATGTGGGGCACAAGGTTGACTACCTGGAGACCAATGAGGCCATCATCACCTTTCAGATCACAGAGGGTCTCAAAGGACATATCAGAAAGATTGTCTTCAAAGGTAACAAAAAGATCAAACCCTCTGAGTTGAAAAAGATAATGCTGACCAAACAGCGAAATATCCTCTCCATCATCACCAAGACCGGTATCCTCGACGAAGACATCCTCAAGAATGACATTCAGCTTCTGACGGCCTACTACATTGACCATGGCTATCTCGATGTCAATATCTCCGAGCCCAGGATCGATCTCCATGACCCCAAACGGATTCAGATCGAGATCGAGATTGCGGAAGGCCCTCAATATCGCTTTGGAGAGATCGATTTCACAGGGGATATCCTCACTTCAAAGGAGGACCTCTTCCGGAGTATCAAGATCAAACGAAATAATGTCTACAGCACCTCGGCCATCCGGAGGGACATCAATGGACTCACTGAAAAATTTGCCAATCAGGGCTATGCCAATGTTGAGGTCACACCGGCCACCACGACCGATCCCACAAACCTCTTCGTCCATGTGACTTTTGAGATCGAAAAGAAGAAACAGGTCTCTTTCGAGAAGATTCAGATTGTGGGAAATACGAAGACCCGTGACAAAGTGATCCGCCGGGAACTCCAGATCGCTGAAGGCGAACTCTACAGCGCCACAGGAATCAGCAAGAGCCGGGACCGACTGAAAAGGACAGGTTTCTTCAAGGAAGTGAATTTCACCACCAGTCGGGGAAGCACGGAGGAGAAAACCAACCTCGAGGTCAAAGTGGAAGAGGCTCCCACAGGGGCCCTCAGCTTTGGAATCGGTTACAGTTCGATCGAAAATGTGGTGGGTTCCGCCTCCATCTCGGACCGCAACCTCTTTGGCCTGGGGTACCATGGAGTTCTGAACTTCCGACTGGGATCGGAGACCCGTGATCTCAAGTTTAGCTTTACGGATCCCTATTTTTTAGGATCTACCTATTCGGCTGGGATCGATCTCTATAATGAAAACCGGGAATTTGACACTTATTCCTCGAAGATCTTCGGAGGGACTATCCGGTCCGGAAAAGAACTCACCGAAACGATCCGTGCCGACGCGACGTACAAACTGGAGAAGATTAAAATCCATGATGTCAGCATTGATGCCTCCCGATTTATCAAAGAGCAGGAGGGAAATAAGTTGACCAGCGCCATCTCTTTCAGTCTGTCCATGGACACTCGAAATGATTATTATAATCCAACGCGGGGAGCGCGACACGGCCTCTCCCTTCAGAATGCCGGTGGAATCTTGGGAGGAGACAACTACTTTGTGAAGGTGGTGGCCGATACCAGCTGGTACTTTCCTCTGCCCTTGCACGTGGTGCTCAATCTCCGGGGAAAGGTGGGATTCATCGAACCTTACAGCGGCAGAGAGGCTCCCATTTATGAAAAGTTCTTCGTCGGCGGGCTCCATACCGTCAGGGGTTTCGAATACGGAATGGCTGGCCCCTTCGATGTGAACAAGGAGTCTTTGGGAGCAAAGAAGATGGTGGCCTTCAACTCTGAATTGATCTTCCCCCTTTCCCGGGAAATCGGCCTGAGGGGAGCGCTCTTCTGGGATGTTGGGAAGGGGTTCGATAGGTTCAGCGACCTCACCCCTTTGAAAATGGGGGTGGGAGTTGGGATTCGCTGGTTCTCACCCTTTGGTCCTATCCATATCGATCTCGGGTTCAATCCCAATCCCAAGCCGGGAGAGAAACGGAAGGTCTTTGATTTTACGGCAGGGACCGTTTATTAGTTCTTTATTGCGTTTCAGGATAGAGCAATCAGGGGGTCCAATGATTAAATCCATGAGAAAAGGAGAAGAGACCATGAGAAGTAAGAAAATGGTGATGGCCATCGGAATCGCCATTGTGTTGGGATCGTTCGGTCTGGCTTTAGCCAGCAGTCTAAAGATCGGCTCCGTCGATATTCAGAAGGCTGTCAATGAATCCAACGCAGGGAAAGAGGCAAAAAAGGCGATGCTCAAAGAGGTGGAAAAATCTCAGCGCCAATTTGCAGAGAAGCAGAAGGAGCTTCAGATCATAAAGGAATCTCTCGATAAGCAGGCTCTGATGCTCAATCCAGAGGTCCGTGCAAGCAAAGAGAAGGATTTTCAGAACAAAGTCCGGGAATTTCAGCGCTGGCAGGAGGACACCCAGAACGAAATCAATCAGAAAAAGATGGAGATGGAGCGCAATATCTCCCTTGGACTCATGAAGGTGATCCAGAAATTGGGAGCGGATGAGGGTTATACCTTCATTATGGAGGAGGGCTCCGTCCCTTTTGTCACTAAAACCATCGATATCACCGACCGGGTGATCAAGGTCTTCGATGCCCAGAAGAAGTAAATAAAGGCAATCAGGTGATCAGAACATCAGGAAGGAAAAGATGATGGTCTCGTAAATAGTCTAAAATACTATTTTCTGTCATTCCTGCGCAAGCAGGAATCCAGTGTTTTTATGTAGTTAGAATTCTCTGGATTCCCGTTTTCACGGGAATGACAAATTTTTACGAGACTATCAAAGATGATTAACCGGATATCCTGATGTACTGAAGTAGGACAGGATGATGAAAAAGAGACTGAGGGAGTTGGCCGAATTTGTGGGTGGGGCTGTCATCGGAGATGGCGAAGTGGAGATCTCCGGAGTGGCATCCATTGATGAGGCTCAACCCGGAGAAATCACCTTCATCGCCAACCCCAGATATCTTCGAAAGCTCAGTGAGACAACGGCCTCCGCCGTTGTCGTCTCAACGGGGGTGACCGCTGCCGGGAAACCCCTTCTTTGCGCAACCAACCCTCATCTTGCTTTTATAAAAATCATTGCCCTCTTCTCATACAAACCTTATCAACCCAGGGGGATCGATCCCAATGCCCGGGTCAGCCCTACCGCCCAACTGGGCAAAGACCTCACCATCTACCCTTATGTATACATTGGAGACCGATGCCGGATTGAAGACCGTGTCACCCTCTACCCGGGTGTCTATGTGGGTGAGGACTCTGCCATCGGGGAGGATTCCGTTCTCCATTCCAATGTCTCCGTCTATTCCGGTTCAATGATCGGCAAGAGGGTCATCCTCCATAGCGGTGTGGTGGTAGGGGCTGACGGATTCGGATTTGTGAAAGATGGAAAGAAGAATGTGAAGATTCCCCAGGTGGGAAGCGTTGAAATTGAGGACGATGTTGAGATCGGCGCCAATACCACCATCGACCGGGCCGCGCTGGGCAAGACGATCATCCGGAAAGGGGTCAAGATCGATAACCTCGTTCAGATAGCTCATAATGTTGTGATCGGCGAGGATTCGATCATCGTCGCCCAGGTTGGAATTGCGGGTTCGACAAAGATCGGAAGCAATGTGACCCTCGCCGGACAGGTGGGGGTGGTGGGCCACATCGAAATCGGAGACAATGTCATGGTGGGCGCTCAATCGGGAGTCGGGCATGATCTGCCTGCCAATCAGGGATATTCAGGAAGTCCTGCCGTGCCCCACCGTGAGTGGCTCCGCACAGTCACGACTCTTTCGAAATTACCGGAGATGAGAAAGACACTCACCGACATCGAGAAGCGTTTAAAGAAGATCGAAGAAGCAATCTCTCTAAAAGGGAAGGAGAAATAGATGATCGACATCAGAGAGATCATGAACATATTGCCGCATGCCTACCCTTTTTTGCTGGTGGACCGGATTGTGGAGTTGGAGCCTGGAAAGCGGATCGTGGGCATCAAGAATGTCACCTTTAACGAACCTTTCTTTCCTGGCCATTTCCCCGGTCGCCCGATTATGCCCGGGGTCCTGATCGTGGAGGCTATGGCTCAGACCGCCGGCCTCCTCGCCTTCAAATCCATGCCAGAGGAGGAGAATCAGAAGAAGCCGGTCTTTTTTTTAGGAATGGATAATGTGCGGTTCAGAAAGCCGGTCATCCCGGGAGACCAACTCCGTCTTGAACTCGAGGTCACCCGCCAACGTCAGTCGATATGGGGGTTCAAGGGAAAGGCTTTTGTCGAAGGGAAACTGGTGGCGGAGGCAGAACTCCTGGCCATGATGGGGGAGGGAAAATGATCCATCCCACAGCAATCATCGATCCCAGGGCTGAAACCGGTGTTGGAGTTGAAATTGGTCCTTACTCTGTCATTGAAAAAGATGTCTTGATCGGAGAGGGAACAAGGATTGGACCCCATGTCGTCATCCGGGAGGGTACGACCATTGGCAGGAGATGCCAGATCTTTCAATTCTCCTCCATTGGAGAGGCCCCTCAAGCTGTTGCCTATCGGGGGGAGAAGACCTCTCTCATCATTGGGGACGAGAATATCATCCGGGAATGCGTCACCCTCCATCGTGGCACGGTGAAGGGAGGAGGAAAGACCGTCATCGGTGATCACAATTTTTTCATGGCTTATTCCCATGTCGCCCATGACTGTCAGATTGGCCATCAGGTTGTCCTGGCCAATGGAGCCACCCTGGCAGGACATATCACGATTGAAGACTATGCCGTCATCGGCGGCCTTGCTGCTATTCATCAGTTCTGTCGGGTCGGAACCCATGCTTTTATCAGCGGCCTCACCGGTGTGGTGCTGGATATTCCTCCTTACATGCTGGCAGCCGGAAGTCGGGCCAAACTCTTCGGCCTGAACACCGTGGGACTTAAACGCCAGAACTTCAGCGAAGAAACGGTTAGGGCTTTGAAGATGGCCTACCGCATCATCTTTCGCTCCAGTCTCACACTGGAGAAAGCACTCAAGAAGGTAGGAGAGTCTGAAATCTTTCAGAACCCGGAAGTCCAGCACCTTCTTCGCTTCATCCAGCAGACCAAGAGGGGGATCAGTCGATAAGTGGATAAGATCAGGGTGGGTGTGGTCGGCGCCGGTTACTTTGGCCAATTCCACGCTGAGAAATATTCGAAAATGGAAGGTGTGGAACTGGTGGGAGTGGTCGATATTGACCCCCCCCGTGTCAGAGAGATTGCGAAACGATTCCAGACCCAGTCCTTCCTCCGCCACTCCGATCTCTTTGGTAAGGTTCAGGCTGTAAGCATTGCCGCTCCCACGCCCTTTCACCATTCCATCACAAAAGATTTCTTCGTCTACGGAATCGATGTCCTCCTGGAAAAGCCCATTTCGAGCACCCTCGAAGAAGCCGATGAACTGATCGGATTGGCCGAGCAGAAAGGTCTGATCTTTCAGGTGGGCCATCTGGAGCGATTCAACGGAGCCCTTTCTGCTGCGGAGGGAATGATTCAAAATCCTTTCTTTATCGATTCCCAACGGTTGGGACCTTTTCCAGGAAGAGGAGATGAAGTGGATGTGGTCCTGGATCTGATGGTCCACGATATCGACATCGTTTTGAATTTGGTCAACTCAAAGGTGAAAGAACTTGATGCAGTGGGACTCCCCATCCTCACCCGACACTTCGATATTGCCAATGCGCGAATCGAATTCGAAAATGGGTGCAGGGCCAATCTGACCGCAAGCCGGATATCGGAGGACAAGATCCGTAAAACCAGAATATTCCAGCCCGGTGGAACGGTCACTATCGACTACCTCTCTCAAAAGGCTTCTTCCTCTGAAAGGGTGACTCCATCTGAAACACAACGCCATCCTGAGATGGTGGCGAAAGAGATTCCGGTCAAGAAGGTCGATCTCCTCGAGGCTGAGATCCTCTCCTTCCTTCAAAGTGTAAGGGATCGAAGAGGGCCAAAGGTCTCCGGCCGGGATGGAAAGCAGGCCCTGAAGGTGGCTCTCCAGATCGTTCAGAAGATCGAAGAACATTTAAAAAACAAGAGATAGCATAACACTTTAGCGCTTTGCAAAATACCCCCATGGGACACCGGTCAGGGATGCTGAAAAAGCTTTAGGGCGGAAACCTTTTGAGTGGTCGGATAGTCGTTAGTCGCATAGTCGGTTAGTCAAATGATGATAAGACTATTGGACTATGAGACTATTTTAAAAGACCGCATTCTAAGGCTTTGCCTGCCTGCCGGTAGGCAGGCAGGCATTCCTGGCCAGAGTCCGACCTTATTTCGTGAAAAGAAAACGCCCATGAAATCGAAAAAGATCATGCTGGTCGCCGGAGAAGTTTCAGGAGACCTCCATGGCGCCCATCTCGTGGAGGCCATCCATCAGATCGATCCGGAAATTGAGTTTTTCGGCGTTGGAGGGGAAGGCCTGAAAAGAAAGGGGATGAAGCTCCTCTACCATTCTCACTCCCTTGCCGTTGTGGGTATTACGGAGGTCTTCCTGAAAATAAGGCCGATCCTCCGGGCCCTCAAGGGATTGAAGCAATCCCTTGAGCGGGAGAGGCCGGATCTTCTGATCCTGATCGACTTTCCTGATTTCAACCTCCGGTTGGCTAAAATGGCTCATCACCTGAGAATCCCTGTGCTCTACTATATCAGCCCACAGATATGGGCCTGGAGGCCGGGAAGGGTCAAATTGATTGCCAGGCTGGTAAAAAAAGTAGTGGTCCTCTTCCCGTTTGAAGTCCCCATCTACGAAGCAGCAGGCGTGGATGTGGAGTGGGCGGGCCATCCCCTGCTCGATATCGTGGAACCGACGCTCTCAAAAGAGGAGGCCCTCCGGCAATTCGGTCTCGATCCTGAGCGAAGAACGATTGGCCTTCTTCCCGGAAGCCGGATCCATGAGATAAAAAGGCTTCTCCCCGAGCTTCTGGCCTCTGCCCATCTCCTCCAGAAGGAGATGCCGGACCTGCAGTTCATCATCCCCCTCGCCCCTGGCATCTCTCAAGAGACCCTGTCACCCTATTTGAAAAAAAACCCCGTGCCGGTGAAAGTCGTTGAAGGCCGGACTTACGATGTGATGAACCTCTCCGACCTCCTGATCACAGCATCCGGCACAGCCACGCTCGAAGGAGCGATCCTCGGAAAACCGATGATCATCCTCTACAAAGTCTCCTTCCCCAGCTACCTGATCGGCAGGGCATTGATTCAGGTGGATCATATCGGATTGGTCAATCTGGTGGCGGAAAAGAAGATCGCTCCGGAATTGATCCAGCAGGATATCACCCCGCAGAGGATTACGGAGGAGGCGGTTCGAATCTTAAGGGACCCTATCCTCTACCAGAGAATAACCGAAGCGATGGCAGGGGTACGCGAGCGTCTTGGCCAACCCGGAGCGGCCGAGCGGGTTGCTCATATCGTCATCTCCTTGCTTCAACAGGAAAATTTGTGATAGGAATAGAGAGTAAACCCCGTTAGAAATTCCAGCGGGGCATTATTTCTAACGGGGTAAAATAAATACGTTGGGTTAAGGTAAGGAAGCCAGTTTGGGTTAGGTCAAAGGGTTAGGGCTAATCATTTTTAGACAAACCACCTCACACATCAACCAAACGGGCCTCTTAACCCTAACCCTCAGACTAAAGACTTTTATTTTCTATGTAATGAATATGGCTCTCTATCGAAGGCTCCTCGAATTGATCAAACCTTATTGGGCCAAATTGGCCCTGGCGATGGGTTGTATGCTCTTCGTCTCCCTCCTGACCGCTGGTCAGGCTTTTCTCGTGAAACCGGCCTTAGACGACGTCTTCCTCAAAAGGGACAAAGAGATGCTCTTTCTTCTTCCTATCGCCGTCATCGTTCTCTTTCTCCTCAAAGGGGCTTTCGATTACGTCCAGGCCTATCTCATGAACTTTGTGGGACTGAGGATTGTAGCGAACATGAGGGAGAAACTATACAATCATCTTCAAAACCTTTCCCTCTCTTTCTTCACCCAGACTCCCACCGGAGTCCTTATCTCCCGCATCACCAATGATGTCAACCTCATCCAGGGATCGGTGTCCAATGCCATCACCGGTCTTCTCAAAGACGCCTTTACGATTCTGGGATTGACAGGCGTCGTCTTTTACCGAAACTGGAAACTGGCGATCATCGCATTCCTCATCTTCCCCCTGGCCATCTTTCCCATTATAGAATTTGGTAAGAGGCTTCGGAAATTCAGCCGCAAGGGTCAACAGCGAATGGGTTCCATCACAACCTTCCTCCATGAGACCATTACCGGAAACCGGATTGTCAAGGCCTTCAATATGGAAGATTACGAAAAACGCCGCTTCTCTGAAGAGAACGAACGATACTTAAAAATCTTTCTCAAACGGGTGAGGATCCGGGCCCTTTCGCACCCATTGATGGAGGTTCTGGGAGGAATCGGGGTGGCGGCGATCGTCTGGGTGGGAGGGTACAGTGTCATCCGCGGAGAACTCACCCCGGGAACGTTCTTCTCTTTCATGACTGCTCTCGTCATGCTCTATGCGCCCATCAGGAATTTGAGCAAGGTCAACCTCGAGGTCCAGGAGGGTCTCGCAGCTGCAGTAAGGGTCTTTGAGCTCCTCGATACCATCCCCGACATCATGGACGAAGAGGGAGCTACTCCTCTCCCTCCCATATCAAAGGGGATCGAATTTCAGAAGGTCACCTTTAAATATGGAGAGGAGGCCGTACTCAAAGAGATCTCCCTGCAGGTCAAGATGGGAGAGGTGATCGCCCTGGTGGGGATGAGCGGCGCAGGAAAGACCTCTCTGGTCAATCTGTTGCCCCGGTTCTACGACGTGGAAAAAGGCCAGGTTCTCATCGATGGGATGGATATTCGAAAGGTCACCCTCCGGTCCTTAAGGGAACAGATCGGTCTGGTCACCCAGCAGACGATCCTTTTTAATGATACGGTTCGAAATAATATCGCCTATGGGAGACTGAAATGCCTGGATCAGGAGATCATTGAAGCCGCAAAAGCCGCCAATGCCCACCCTTTCATCCAGAGGTTTCCTCAGGGATATGAAACCATTGTCGGTGAACAGGGGGTTAAACTTTCCGGCGGGGAACGACAGCGCCTCTCCATCGCCAGGGCCCTCTTAAAGAATGCTCCCATCCTCATCCTGGATGAAGCCACCTCCTCTCTCGACTCTGATTCTGAAACAGAGGTTCAACATGCCCTCGAAAAATTGATGACAGGACGGACTGTCTTCGTCATCGCCCATCGACTCGCCACCATCCGCAATGCCCACAGGATCATCGTCCTCTCCGGAGGCCTTATTGTAGAGCAGGGAACCCACGAGGAATTGATTGCTCTCAATGGTGAATACCGGCGACTCTACCATCTTCAGTTCAAGGATGACGGAATGAGGGTTCGGAAGGAGGCCAAAACGAAGGAAGTCTACTAATCGGATGGCGAATAGCGGAATGTAGAATGCGGAATAAGATTTAAATCTTCATTTCATGTTCCGAATGAAAAAAATTCCGAATTCCGCATTCCGAATTCTGAAATAAATGCGATGGTCCTTAAAACTTTGAAGAAAAAAATGGTCTCCTGGATCGGTGCCTGGCTTGCCTTTTGGGCCATCAAGCTCCTGGGCCGGACGATGCGGTTTATAGAGATTCATCCGGAGATTCCGAGATCATTCTGGGAGAAAGGAATTCCTGCCATCGGGGCCTTATGGCATGGAAGGCTATTGATGATGCCCATCATCTACAAAGGAAAAAAATTAAGCTTTCTTGTCTCTCCCCATCGGGATGGTCAGGTGGTGGGAAAGGCCCTGAAGCGGTTTGGGTTCCATGCTATTTTGGGTTCAACGACGCGGAAAGGCTTCTCAGGTTTCAAGCAGATGGTCAAGGCTCATGGATCCGATATCGGCATTGCTCCAGATGGGCCGAGGGGACCCCGTCATCAGGTACAGGTCGGTGTGATCGAGTTGGCCAAGCTGACGGGAAGACCGATCATCCCGTTGACATTTAATGCATCCAAAAGAAAGATCTTTAAAACCTGGGACCGGTTTCTTCTCCCCTATCCTTTCTCCAAAGGGGTATTCATCTGGGGAGAACCGATTATTGTTGATCGTAATGGAGATCGGGCCCATCTTGAGGAAAAGAGACTGCTTTTGGAAAGACGGCTCAACGAGTTGACCGAGCAGGCAGACCACTATTTTGATTCGAAAAAAGGGGACAGGCTACTTTTTTATTTTTATAACTCCATTCCTTTCATTGGTAGGTTTTTTGATAAAAACTCCTTTTGATTAAAAAAGTAGCCTGTCCCCTTTTTAACCTTTTATGATTTTCATGATATACAACATTCTTCTCACATTCCTTCTTCTCTCCGCTATTCCCTACCTCCTTCTGCGAAGCCTCATCCAAAAGCGGTTTCGAAAAAAGTGGGTCCAGCGGATGGGCTTTCTTCCGCATCGATCGTTTAAAAAGCCGATCTGGGTCCACGCCGCCTCCGTGGGAGAGGTGCTCTGTTCTGTTCCCCTCCTGAAAAGGATCAAAAGAGGGGTCCCTCACTGTGAAATCATCCTGACCACGATGACCTCTACGGGAAACGAGACCGCTAAAACCCTCATCCCTGAAGCCGATCAGGTTCTCTTCTTTCCCGTTGACCATCCTTTCACCATCCGGAGAGCCCTCCGAAGAATTGATCCCCGTCTCCTCCTCGTTGCCGAAACAGAGCTCTGGCCTAACCTTCTCCACTCCTGCGGCAGGAGAAAAATTCCTATTGTCCTCTTCAATGGAAGGATCTCCGAAAAGTCATTCCGGGGATACCTCTTCTTAAAATCCTTTTTTAAGAGATGTCTGGAATATGTCTCCTTCTTTCTGATGCAGACCGAGGAAGATCGAGGCCGGATCATTGAAATCGGGGCCCCGCCGGATAAGACCAAGGTGGTGGGAAACATAAAATTTGACCAGGCTTTTTTACCCCTCACCGAGGAGGCCATGGTTGAAATGTCCATATCCCTCAGCCTTCAGAGAAACGATCCCATCCTCATCGCAGGTTCGACCCACTCCGGGGAGGAAGAGATCCTCATCAGCCTCTTCAAAGACCTGAGAGAACACAATCCCCGGCTCATCCTCATCCTGGCCCCACGCCATCTCGATCGCCTGGAGGAAGTGGAGAGGATATTAGAAAAGGAATCCCTCTCCTGGAAGAGAAGGACATCCATTGCTGCAAATCTATCCCGGTCTGGGGAAAAAGACTCAACGGAGAGATCCGGGGTGATTCTTCTGGATACGATGGGCGAATTGATGAGCCTTTACAGCCTCGGGACTCTAATCTTCATCGGTGGAAGCCTTGTCCCGGTGGGCGGCCACAATCCCCTGGAGCCTCTCTTCTTCAAAAAATGTGTCCTCTTCGGTCCTCATATGTTTAACTTCGTCGAAATCTCCCGCCATCTGATTGCGGAAGGGGGAGCCATCCAGGTAAGCGGAAAAGAGGATCTCGCTTCTCAATTGAAGCGCCTTCTTTCCGATGAAAAGGCACGAAATGAGGTCGGAGAAAAAGGTTATCGATTTCTCCAGAAACATCGCGGAGCCACCGAAAGGATCTTTGAGGAGATAAGACCTTTCCTCACCTGAATGCGGAATGTAGAATGCGGATTGCGGAATTAAGTTTTGTTTCCGGTTAAAACCTTAAACCCAAGACCTGAAACATTTCATTCCGAAATCCGCAATCCGAAATCCGAATTTAATATGAACTGTCGCATCGATCAATTCCTTTATCAGAGAGAGAAAAGCTTCCGGGTAAAAACATTTCTCTTTCCCCTTTACCTTCTCTCCCTCCCTTATGGAGGAGCCGTTCGGGCAAGATCCCTCCTCTACTCCTTTGGATTATTGAAAACAAAAACCCTTCCCTGTCCGGTCATCAGTGTGGGCAATATCACCGCAGGCGGAACCGGAAAGACTCCTCACGCGATGGCGCTGGCAAAGGGGTTGATGCAGAGGGGAATTCCTGTGGCCATTCTGAGCAGAGGTTATAAAGGAAGGAGACCCTCCGGACCACTGGTGAGCGATGGCCAAACCCTTTTTCTCTCGCCTGAGGAATCAGGCGATGAACCCTTCTTGATGGCAGAATCCCTCAAGGGGATCCCGGTCTTTATTGGAAAAGACCGTTTCGCAAATGGGAAAATCGCTCTTCAGCGATTCGGCATTCGGGGACTGCTACTGGACGATGGGTATCAGCATCTCCAACTTCATCGTGATTTAAACATCCTGCTCATCGACTCGCAAACCGGTTTTGGAGACCCACACCTCCTGCCGAGGGGAGCCCTGAGAGAACCCCTCTCTCATCTCCGCAGGGCCGATCTCTTCCTCCTGACCAAAGCTAAACATCCCGGGGCGTGTCAACCTCTCGAAGAAATACTCCTTCACGCCCATCCCTCTGCACAGGTATTCCACAGCCACTACGAACCTCTGGGGCTGATTGGCCCTGAGGGAGAGTGGGAGGAGATCCATTCCATGAAGGGGAAAAAGGTCCTCGCCCTCTCAGGGATCGCTGATCCCGGCTCCCTCTCTTCCCTGTTGAGGAAATGCGGGATGGAGGTTGTGCAGGAGATGATCTATCCGGATCACCATTCCTACACAGCCAAAGATTTGACCTCCATTTGGAGTAAAGCTAAAGAGGCGGATTGGGTTGTGACAACGGAGAAGGATATGGTAAAATTAAATAAGTTGAATATCGACCGTCTCCCCCTCCGGGCCCTTTGCATCGAAGTGAATATCTGGGAGGAAGAAGGGTTTTTTAAAAGGGTGATGGAATTATTTTGATTTTTAAGTTATGAAGGATGGATTGGTATTGATGATTCAAGGGAAGGAAAGACGATGAGCAAGCTTGTTAAAATCTTTGATACCACCCTGCGTGACGGAGAGCAATCCCCCGGGGCGACAATGAATGTGGCGGAAAAGGTGAGGATTGCCGAGCAACTGGAAAAACTGAATGTGGACATCATCGAAGCAGGCTTCCCCATTTCCTCAGAAGGAGATTTCGAGGCGGTCAGGGCCATTTCCAGGACCATCAAGCGTTCGGAAGTAGCTGCCCTGTCCAGAACAAATCCAAAGGATATTGATCGGGCCTGGGAGGCAGTCAAAGGAGCTAAATATCCCCGGCTCCACACCTTCATCTCGACCTCGGATATCCATCTCACACATCAGTTGAAGATATCGAAGCAGGAAGTGATCCGGATTGCTGCCCAGTCGGTTGCCAAGGCAAAACGTTATACGCCCAATGTCGAATTTTCAGCCATGGATGCGACCCGATCGGATGTCGAATTTCTCTCTGCTGTCTGCGGCGCGGCCATTGAGGCCGGGGCCACCACCATCAACATCCCCGACACGGTGGGCTATGCCATCCCCTCCGAATTCGGGGAATTGATCCGAACCCTCAGGCAGAGGGTAAAGGGAATGGAGAAGGTTGTCCTGAGTGTTCACTGCCATAACGATCTCGGCCTGGCGGTAGCAAACTCCCTCGCAGCCATCCAGAACGGCGCCCGGCAGGTGGAGTGTACGATCAATGGAATCGGGGAAAGGGCAGGCAATACCTCCCTCGAAGAGGTGGTCATGGCCATCCGAACGAGGAAAGATCTGTTCGGTTTTCATTCGAGAGTCATCTCCAGGCATATTTACACCACCAGCCGTCTGGTTTCGAAGATCACCGGCATGGTTGTTCAGCCCAACAAGGCGGTGGTCGGGGCGAATGCCTTTGCCCATGAATCCGGAATTCATCAGGACGGCATCCTGAAGGAGAAACTGACCTATGAAATTATGACACCGGAATCCGTGGGTATTCCGAAGACCTCTCTTGTCCTGGGGAAACTCTCCGGGCGGCATGCCTTCAGGGAGAGGTTAAAGGAACTGGGATATCGGCTTTCCGAAGCAGAGATGGAGCGGGCCTTCACCCGATTCAAATATCTGGCGGATAAAAAACGGGATATCTTCGATGAGGATATTGAGTCCATCGTTGCGGAGGAAATCCTTCGAATGCCCCACCGCTTCAAACTGGTCTATCTCAATGTCATTGCCGGAAACGTGACCGTGCCGACAGCCACCGTTCAGATGGAGGTGGATGGAAAGCTGATTCAGGAGGCAGGGTTTGGCGATGGGCCTGTGGATGCCACATTTAAAACAATCAAGAAGATCACCCGCACCAGGTCGAAACTCCTGCAGTTTGCCATCAATGCCATCACCAGTGGAACAGAGGCCCAGGGAGAGGTGACGGTGAAACTCCTGGAAAAAGGCAACACGGTTATTGGTCAGGGTGCGGACACCGATGTGATCGTGGCCAGTGCCAAGGCCTATATCAATGCCCTCAACAAGATCGAATTCAAAAAACAGAAACTGGTGGGGATGTAAAGGGCATGGCTGGCAAAATCCCAAATTACAAATTCCCTGCCTACCGGCAGGCAGGCAAATCCCAAATAAGCTCCAAATTCCAATTTCAAATGACCAAACAGATTTTGTTTCGAATTTGGGTGATTGAAATTTATTTGAAATTTGGTGCTTGGAATTTGGTATTTCTCTTGACGCTATGCCCAATACTTCATTAAATGGAAGAATATGAAAACAAAACATCCCATGACCATCACGGAAAAGATTCTTGCCGCCCATACAGGCAAAAAAGTGGTCTCCCCCGGCGAGCTGATCGATGTCCGGGTCGACCTCGCCCTTGCGAATGACATCACCGCACCCCTTGCCATCCAGGCTTTTAACGAGATCGGAGTAAAAAGGGTTTTTCATCGGGACCGTGTCGTTCTCGTTCCCGATCACTTCACCCCTGCCAAGGACATTCCCTCTGCGGAACAGTGTAAGATCCTCCGCGAGTTTGCAAAAACCCAGCGCCTCACCCATTTTTTCGAGATTGGAAAGGCAGGGATCGAACACGTCCTACTTCCGGAAAAAGGTCTGGTTCTTCCCGGAGAGGTGGTGATTGGCGCTGACAGCCATACCTGCACCTATGGAGGTTTGGGCGCTTTTTCAACCGGTGTGGGAAGCACGGATCTCGGAGCTGCCATGGCAACCGGAAGGCTATGGCTCAAGGTTCCGGAGAGCCTCAAACTTCTCTACCAGGGGAGAATCAATCCCTGGGTCTCGGGTAAGGACCTGATCCTCTACACCATTGGCGACATCGGTGTGGATGGCGCCCTCTACCAGGCGATGGAGTTTTGCGGTGAGGCGATCAGACGGCTTCCCATGTCGAGCCGCTTCACCATGGCTAATATGGCCGTCGAGGCCGGCGGAAAGAACGGGATTATCGAACCGGATGAAATCACGCTGAAATTTATCAAATCCAGATCCGGAAGGCCTTACAAAATCTATCGAAGTGACCCGGGGGCGCACTATGCTGAGGTGAGGGAGTACGATCTCTCAAAGATCCATCCTCAGGTGGCGCTTCCCCACATTCCCTCCAATGTCAAGGATGTGAGGGAATGTGGAAAGATTGAGATCGATCAGGTTGTGATCGGCTCCTGCACCAATGGCCATCTCGACGATTTAAGGACAGCAGGGAGAATTTTAAAGGGGAAGAAGATTGCCCCTACGTTAAGGCTCATTATCCTCCCGGCCACTCAGGAGATCTATCGGCAGGCCTTAAAGGAAGGGCTTTTCGAAATCTTTCTCTCGGCAGGGGCGGTGATCAGCACGCCCACCTGCGGCCCCTGTATCGGTGGCCATATGGGTGTCCTGGCAGAAGGAGAGAGGGCCTTGGCAACGACGAATCGAAACTTTCGTGGAAGGATGGGCCATCCCGAAAGCGAAGTCTATCTTTGCAATCCTGCTGTGGCAGCAGCGAGTGCCGTTAGAGGAAGGATCTGTCATCCCGAAGAAGTAGTAAAGAAATAAATACCACTGATTTCCCTCCCCCTTGATGGGGGAGGGTCAGGGTGGGGGTGAAAAGGAAGAGGGGAAAATTTTGCTTTAGAGGAAAACCATGAAACTCGAAGGAAGAATCTGGAAATTTGGGTCGGATGTCGATACCGATGCCATCATCCCCGCTCGCTATCTCAATCAATCGGATGCTGAGGAACTGGCTAAACATGCGATGGAGGACGAGAGGCCTGAATTCAAAAAAGAGGTCAGACAGGGCGATCTTCTTATCGCCGAAAAGAATTTTGGCTGTGGCTCCTCGCGTGAACATGCTCCCCTTGCCCTGAAGGCTGCAGGCATCTCCTGTATCATCGCTGAAAGTTTTGCCCGGATCTTTTTCCGCAATAGTTTCAACCTGGGCCTACCCCTCCTCGAATCTCCGGAGGCTTCGGAAGCGATTAAGGACGGAGACCGGGTTCGAGTCGATCTCTCAACCGGCGAGATCTTTGACCTCACCCAGAATCGCAAGTTTTTCGCAAAATCCATCCCCCCCTTTATGCAGGAACTGCTCAGGGATGGAGGCCTCATCCCCCACCTCCGAAAAAAAAGAATAAAATAACTCAACCTCATCAACAACATCCCTCTTTTATACAGTTGCAAGTTTGGCAAGTTTGGGGGTCACCCAGACTTGATTGTTGAGTTTTATACAAAAAAGAATGGCGCCTAACCAATCAATCCACGAATGCATAATATGCACCGATAATTTTTCCCCTCTTGACAACAGACCTCTCTTTCTTCTATTTATAACTGTGATTCAGACAGTAAGACTATAGACCTCAGACATTAGACTGAAGAACAAAAAATGGCTAGAGAATACACACGGATAAGGCTTCGGCATGAGATTAGCCGAACGGCTGGCAGCTACCAGAAGGAATGACACTCTTGCATATACGAAAGAATTTCAAAAGAGTGGAATAGAGTTAATTTCCTATATTAGAGAAGTCTGATGTCTAACGTCTGAAGTCCAGTGTCTGAATTGCAGTATTTATAAATTGATACAAGGGCGTATCCAAAGGATAGGGGTGTTCGGTTGAACATCCCTGTTTCTGTAAACCCCGTTAGAAATTCCAGTTGTTGCAACTCGAAATCGAGCGGGGCATTAACCTGGCTGGAATTGTTCTAAAAAGTTCTCCCGCCACAGGCGGGGCTGCAGAGTAGCGGAGCATTACTTCTAACGGGGTAAAATCTGGAGGAACCTATGAAAAAAGAGAAGTACAATGTGGCAGTGGCAGGGGCTACCGGTGCTGTCGGAAATGAGATGATCTCTATTCTGGAGCAGAGGAATTTCCCGGTCAACCAGTTAAAGCTCCTTGCCTCTCAGAGAGGAGCGAGCTCGAGGTTGGAGTTCAAAGGAAAGTCTTATACGGTGGAGGTCATGAATGAGAACTCCTTCGCCGGGATGGATATCGGACTCTTCTCTCCCGGAGGGTCGGTCAGCCAGAAGTTTGCGCCCATTGCGGGAAGGGCAGGCTGTGTGGTCATTGATAATACGAGCGCCTTCCGGATGGATCCCGAGGTTCCCCTTATCGTTCCGGAGGTGAATGCCCATGCCATTGCCGGATATCAAAAAAAGAATATCATCGCCAACCCAAACTGCTCGACCATCCAAATGGTCGTGGCGCTGAAACCCATCCATGACGCGGCCCGGATCAAACGGGTCGTCGTCTCCACCTATCAGTCGGTCTCCGGAACGGGAAAGAGGGCGATAAAAGAGTTGGAGAGCCAGGTTCTTGCCATCTATAACCAGCAGGAGATCAAGAAAGAGGTCTATCCTCATCAGATCGCCTTCAACTGCCTCCCCCAGATCGATGTCTTCCTCGAGAACGGTTACACCAAGGAAGAGATGAAGATGGTCAATGAGACGAAGAAGATCATGGAAGACGACTCCATCCGCATCACCGCCACTACGGTGAGGGTCCCGGTCTTCTATAGTCATTCCGAATCGGTCAATATTGAGACCGAGAAGAAACTGACGGCAAATGAGGTTCGGGAGATTCTCTCAAAGGCTCCGGGCGTGGTCGTCGTCGACAATCCGAAGAAGTCCGAATACCCCCTGGCCATCCACGCCGCTGGAAAGGATGAGACCTTTGTGGGAAGGATTCGTGAGGACGAGTCCATTCCCAATGGGATCAATATGTGGATCGTTTCGGACAACATCCGGAAGGGCGCGGCGCTCAATGCGGTTCAGATCGCTGAGACCCTGATACAGAAATACTTATAGAAACATGGAGGTGAAACCATCATGAAGAAATTATTTTCGATTCTTATTCTCGTTTTTGTTTTCATTTTGTGGACACACCCGATCCAGGCGGCGTCGAAGCCACCCTACAAGATCGGCGTTAACCTCGAGCTGACCGGTCCCTGGGCAGAGATCACCAAGACTTTAAAAAATGCCATGGTCCTGGAGGTGGAGAAAATCAACGCCAAGGGCGGCGTGGACGGACGGCTTCTTGAATTGCTCTTCGAGGATAACGGCTTCGATGTGGGCAGGGCAGCAGCCAACATGACCAAGTTTACCCGTGACAAAGACATCCTTTTAGTCGTGGGTCCCTTTGAGGACAACTTGCAGGCCACCACCCGGGCCATCGCCGAAAGGGAGAAGATCACCAATATCATCATCTGTCCATCCAACCCCATGGTCCGGGGCTTAAAGCAGAAGTGGTCCTTTAACATCGCCCAGAACGACATCATCGTTTCCCAGAAACTGGTCGATCTTTCTCTGGCCAGAAAATATAAGAAGGTTCTGGTCTTCCCTGGTGCCTGGCCTCTGGCGCAAGCCCTTGCTGAGAACTTTAAACGCTTCGGGGAGGAAAAGGGAATCAAGGTCATCCTCTCGCCCGAGACCCATAAACCTGCAGATATAGACATGACGCCCCAGCTCATCAAGCTCAAACCGATCATTGAAAAGGAAAAGGTGGATGCCTTTTATGCCTCGACTGGCGGCCCACCAGGTCCTATTATTTGCAAGAACCTGCGGGCGTTGGGAGTAAAGACTCCGATCCTCGGAACGCATGCCTTTGGATTTGGCTTCATCATTGCCCTCGGAGGGGAAGCGATGGAAGGGGTGGAGTTTCCTGCCGCCAAACCGGTGGTCTTCGATCAACTCGATGAGAACGATCCTGTTAAGCCCGTCAACATCGATTTTGATAAGCGCTGGACGCAGCGTTACGGAGCGCCCCCCGACCAGATAGCCGGCTACGGTTACGACATAATGGGCTTGATTAGCGATGCCCTGCGGCGTGATAAGGGAAAGGCGACCCGCGCCAGCCTGAGGGATGCCCTCGAAAATACCAAAGAATTTAAAGGTACACATGGAATTTATCAGTTCAGCTCGACGGACCATGACGGTTTGAGCAAAAAGGATATGGTCTTTGTCAGGATCGAAGGAGGTAAGTTCAAACGGATTAAATTCCCCGGAACCGAATAAGGCTTGAAGAGAGAAGAGAATAGGGGTAAATTGAAAGGGTGGACAAACGAATCGAGTCCACCCTTTTTCATTTACTTAGGAAATAAAAGTCTAACGGTAAGGGTAACGAGGCCCGTATCGTTGAATTGAAATTGAAGTTTATTGTTGTCGAAGCTCGTATCGAATCTCGTATATGGATGCTGGATACTCGAACTTCTAATTTCAAGCTTCTTGCTTCGATACCAGCGTCGTCACCCATAACCGTTTGACTATCAATCGAAACGGGCCCTGAACCTAGCATGGTACAGGGCGGGCTTCGTAAGCGTAACCCAAACACCCAGAGTATTTTCATGGTTCGAGGGTGACGAACCCATCATAAAAGATTACATGGACATCTGGGCCACCATTCCTCAGCACCTCACATCCGGAATCACCTTCGGGGCCATCTATGCCCTGGTTGGACTGGGGTTCGTCACGATTGCAAGGGCTTCCCAGATCATCAACTTTGCACAGGGTGAGTTTGTGATGTTAGGGGGAATGATCACCTTCTTCCTTCTCAACAGGATCCATCTTCCCTACTCTTTGGCAGCCCTTTTCTCTGTCTTGATCGTCGTCCTCATCGGTTTCCTTCTGCACCTGCTGGTCATCTATCCCCTGCGAAAAGCCTCCCTGCCCATCCTCATCATGGCCACTCTCGGCGCTTCTCTCTTCCTGAGCAGTGCGAGCGGGCTGGTCTTTGGGACCCTGCCCAAGGCCCTGCCTCCCTTTTCAGGAACGGGACCCTTCGAGATATGGACGGTCTCCGTTTCGCCTCAGAGTCTCTGGGTCCTCGGAGCCACCTTTCTGGTGTTGCTCTCCCTCTCTCTGCTTTCTCATCGCACCCTGCTGGGAAAGGCAATGGAGGCAAGTTCAACCGACCCTCTCGGCGCTGATCTCTCGGGGATTCCGAGAAACCTGATGATCTTTCTCGCCTTTGGGGTGAGTGCGGGGATCGGTTCCATTGCCGGAATTTTCATCACGCCTATCTTCTATGTCAGTTATTATTCCGGCACCCTGATAGGATTGAAGGGATTTATCGCAGCAGTCCTCGGAGGCTGGGGCAAGAACAGCGGCGCCATCCTCGGAGGGTTTGTCCTCGGAGTAGCGGAGTCTTTGAGTGTCGCTTTCATCCCTTCGGGTTATAAGGATGCAATCGCTTTCATCATCTTACTGCTCATTCTCTATTTTAGACCGAAAGGAATTCTGGGTTCACCCTTTATCGATAGTCGCCGATGGTAGATTCGATCCATAAAGAATTCAAAAAGAGAGACCTGCTCTATTCAGGAGCATTATGGCTCCTTTCCCTGATCATTCCCGATCCGCAGCTCCATTACAGAAGGGAGTATCAATTCAGAAAGAGGGATCTCTTCTATCTGTTGACCCTCTTGCTTCTCCCGTTGATCTGGATTGATCCGCACTTCCATCACCTCATGGTCCTCGCAGGCATTCATGCCATTCTTGCCCTCGGATTGACCCTCTTCCTCGGCTATGCCGGTCAGATCTCTCTGGGGCATGCGGCCTTCTTCGGAATCGGAGCCTATACCACAGCCATCCTCACCACCCGATATGGCTTTCCTCCCTTTTTAGCCTTCTGGGTATCCGCTTTGACAGCCTCTCTCTTTGCCTACATCATCGGAAGACCCATCTTAAAATTGAAGGGATATTTCCTTGCCCTGGCCACGCTGGGCTTTGGAGAAATCTTTCTCGTCATGGTGAGAGAAGCTCCGGGTCTTACGGGCGGCGTCATCGGAATCTTTGACATCCCTTTCTTCTCTCTGGCCGGATTCGTTTTCGACACCTATCTGAGGCAATATTACCTGATCTGGGGGGTTTTAGCGGGACTGGTCCTCTTTTCAAAAAATCTGATTCGCTCCAGGATGGGCCGGGCTTTTTTAGCTGTGGCTGTTAATGAGGATGCCGCCTCCGCCGTTGGAATAAAAGTGGCCGGGGTCAAGCTCGGGGTCTTTGTCGTTGGCGCTTCCTTTGCCGGATTTGCAGGAAGTCTCTTTGCCTGTGTGATGTCCGTAGCCAATCCCGAGACATTCAGCCTCAACCTCTCCGTGCTCATCGTCATGATGGTCATCTTCGGCGGGATGGGAAACCTCTATGGTCCCATCGCAGGAGCCATCTTCCTCACCTATCTCATCGACACCCTCGGCAAGTATCAGGAGTATAGCCTTCCCATCTATGGAGTCATCTTGATCCTCTTGCTCATCTTCTTTCCGGATGGGATCGGAACCCGCCTGAGGGTCAGATTAATCTACCTGGTCAGCTATTGGGGAAGAAAGAGGAGGAGGGAAAGGGTGGATATATGATGTCCCTTCTGAGTGTGGAAGAGATCACGAAGAATTATGATGGCGTCAGGGCATTGAACCAAATTTCGCTTCAGGTGCGAAGGGGAACGATCAAGGGCTTGATGGGTCCCAATGGCGCGGGAAAGAGCACGCTCTTTCATCTCATCAGCGGGATGGAGAGGCCCGATTCGGGAAGGATCTATTTTAAGGAGAGAGAGATCACCGGCCTGCAAACCCATGAGGTCTCCCTGTCGGGAGTGGGAAGGACATTTCAGACGCTTCAGATCTGGGGAAATATGACGGTCGTCGAAAATGTCCTGACCGGCATGCACACAAGGATAAAAGGAGGGCTTCTCTCCTCCGGCCTCAGGCTTCCCTGGATCAGAAAGGGAGAAGAAGCGGCCATGAAGGAGGCGAAGGAGATCCTCGAATTTCTCGGCCTCTTCGGAAGATGGAAGTGGTTCGCTTCTCAGCTTTCCTATGCTGAACAGAAGATGCTCGAGTTGGCTCGCGCACTTGCTGCAAAACCCGACCTCCTCCTTCTCGATGAACCAGCCGCAGGTTTAACCTATCCTGAGGCAAAGCAGCTTACCGAAAGGTTCCGCCATCTCAGGGAAATGGGATTGACCATCTTCCTGATCGAGCACCATATGGGAATGGTGATGGAGATTGCAGACGAGGTCGCTGTGCTCAACAATGGCGATCTCATCGCCGAAGGCCCCCCTGATGTGGTGAAAAGGGACCCCGGAGTGATCGAGGCCTATTCTCCAAGAAAATAAAAGTTATAGTCCAAAGGTAACGGTAAAGAGGCCCGCCCTGTACCATGCTAGGTTCAGGGCCCGTATCGTCATTCGGTTACGTTGTTCGTCTTCTAAATCTTTAACCGTAACCATTTGACGATTTACGAAACGGGCTTCGTAACCGTAACCGAAACCTAAGAACTTGATCAATTTTCATTGTTCGTGGGTGGCGAGCCCATCATGAAGGATTACTCAGAAAATAAGGGGCTCGTTATACGGTCAAGGCAGGGATGTCCGTGACGAACCTTTAACGATGGATTTTAAGAAATAAAGACCAATGCTTAAGATAAAAAAATTGACCGTCCATTATGGCCCATTGCCTGCTCTCAAAGAGATCTCCCTTGAAATCGGAAGCGGAGAAGCAGTTGCTCTCATCGGACCGAACAGGGCGGGAAAGACGACCCTGCTCCTCACCCTTTCCGGAATCCTTCAGACAACAGAGGGAAGAATCTATTTCGAAGAAGAAGATATCACCAATCTCAACCCCCATCAGATCGTATCGAAAGGTCTGATCCATATCCCCCAGGGCCGCCATATCTTTCCCACCCTCTCTGTCCTCGATAACCTTCTTTTGGGTGCCTACACGAAAAGGAAGGAAAAGAAAGGTATTGAAGAAAGCCTGCAAGGTATCTATCGCCTCTTTCCAAAATTGAGTAAGAGGAAGGATCAGAGGGCAGGGACATTGAGTGGCGGGGAGCAGCAGATGCTGGCCATTGGAAGGGGGCTGATGGGAAGACCTAAATTATTGATATTGGATGAACCCTCTCTGGGCCTTGCGCCCCGGTTCATCAAAGATATCTTCGCCACCCTGAAAAAGATGAATCAGAACGGGCTTACCCTCTTCATCGTTGAACAGGAGATCCATCTCACCCTCTCCATCTCCCATCGCGGCTACCTCCTTAAAAACGGCCGTCTGATCAGAGAGGGGCCGGCCTCCGCTCTCCTCGAGAGTCCGGAGATAAAAGACCTCGTCACCCTTTAGTCTTTGGGGAACACATCTTTTTGAAAAACGCTGTTTAATCCCCCTTCGTCCCCTTCCTAGGCGCTTGGTTAGTTCACATCGACAAAAAATTGTCAATAAGTAGCGCCCCCATTTACTGGGGGCGAATTACTTCGTCGGCAATAAATGCCGACGCTACATTATCCTTGCTGGTCCTCTAACAACTGCCCCGAAGGGGCCACCTCTTCCAGGCAAAGTCCAGGACGAGGCGTAAGATTTCTCCTCCCTTTGGTCTCCGACCCAGAGCGGTCTCTGACCCGGAGGGCAAAGG
>JASEIE010000039.1 GCA_030024065.1 Thermodesulfobacteriota bacterium | reverse complement strand
CGATCGTATAAACCTCCTTGGCCAATTCCGCCAAAATGGCAGCCTGGTAGCCCGAGCCTGTTCCGACCTCCAGAACCTTCTCTTCTCCCTTCAGATCCAACAACTCTGTCATCAAGGCAACGATGTAGGGTTGGGAGATGGTCTGCCCCTCTCCGATAGGCAGGGGTTGATCCGCATAGGCTTTGGACTGATACTCTTTAGGGACGAAGCGATGGCGTTCTACCTTAAGCATGGCAGAGAGCACCCGCCCATCCTTGACTCCACGACCTTTAATCTGTGTTTCGACCATCTTTTCACGCATGGTTTTGAAATCCCTTCCGGAGTCCGGTTTCGAACTCCTCCTGTCTCCATCACATCCGACAGAAAAAGCGAAAAGTATGATCCATACGAGTATGAAATAGACTTTTGCCTTCATCAAAAAAAGGTTATCATAGTCATAAAATTCTTGTCAATTCTTGACCCTTCGACAAAATCCAAATCCTGCTCAACATAGGAGAGACGAATCCATGCGATCCTATGAAAATGAACTAGGATCCGAAAGGGTCGATATTTTGTTGATTGCAATCCATACACTTTTTTGATAAGAAATCCCTATGGCGCTCGATAAGGAATTGAGAGGACATTTGAGATCAGGGGTCAAAACCCTGGTCCTTCAAGAGATCAGGTTGCTAAGGTTTGAACGGACCTTTACCCCTGACATTATTATGGATGAAATTTCCAGGTCGATTGAAGATGAGAAGAGGAAGATTGTCAGGCTGGCCCGAATCATAGGTTATCAAGAAAGGGCGAACCTTCTCAGGGGGATGATCCAACAGGCAGTGGATGAGGAGATCGATCGGTCGATTCAATTGAGGAAGAATCGATGCCTCCGCTGTATTCACGGAAGATTTTATGACCGATCGGAAACCGCTTATTTAAACCTGCCTCTCGACGAAAACCTCGCGCAGACGATTGGATGCGACCAGCTTCGCAAACCCCTCAAAAAGGCCTGCCGAAGATTTGTGGAAACCTTAACAGCCCATTCACCCGAAGACTATCTCAGCGAAATGACCTTCCTTTACGAATTCAGGGAGTGGATCGATCAGATTGAAGAAATCTGGCGGGATTATTTCTTACCTTAATCCTTCCCCTCCACCCTCAAGAGACTGTGTCATAAGTCCGTTCATGGTTCGACAGGCTCACCACGAACGGACCACGGCCCATCAAAAATCAATTACTTAGCCGCTCGTCCTGAGCAAGTCGAAGGGCAAACGGCGAATTGTGACACAATCTGTCAAAGGGAAAGGGTTAGAGAGGGGGGCTGCAATTAAGCCAGCGCCTCAGCCACCAACTCCGTAATATCCATTACCTTCAGACGGCCTTTCTTCTCCTTACGCAGTCTTGCAGCGGCAAGCTGGAGATTGGACTTGCAGGCCGGGCAGGCAGAGACAACGGTATCCGCACCCACCTCAAGGGCTTCAAGGGCACGTTGATAAGCGATCTCTCCGGAGAGTTTGGTATTGAAAGCCTTCATCCCTCCTCCACCACCACAGCATTTGGCCAAGAGTCGGTTGTTCTTAAACTCCACCAGGGTGACTCCAGGAATCTTTTTGAGTAGTTCTCTTGGGGGTTCGAAGATGTTGAGGTGTCGACCCAGATCGCAGGGATCATGGTAAGCCACCTTCATCGGGCTTGCGTCCTTCAATTTAATCTTCCCATCTTGAATCAACTGATCGAGATATTCGATCGCATGGAGCACCGGTGTGTTGAAAGAAAGGTACTTGGGATAGAGTTCCTTAAAGGTCTTATAACAACCCGCACAGGTGGTGACGATCTGTTTGGGTTGATTTTTTGCGAA
Source organism: Thermodesulfobacteriota bacterium (assembly GCA_030024065.1). The sequence continues at coordinate 14,287 of JASEIE010000039.1, read as the reverse complement.
GGCTTCGATATTTTTCTTGCCCACCTCCTTGAATTCCTCGGTCCCCACCAGGTAGGAGATATATCCGCAGCAATTTTCGTCTTTTCCCAGGGCGGTATAGGAGACTCCGGCCCTGTCAAAGATATTCATGAGATTGGGCACGATGTTGATATCCTGAAAGGAGGCAACGCAACCGGGAAAGAAGAGGGTATCGACCGGTCCTTTCTTGGGTTGAAAAGTTGACGGATAAACATCGGTCCGCTTCTCCCTTGGTTCTCCAAAAGGGTTCCCGGTGGCCTTCAGATTCTCCATCAATGTCTTATGAATATCGGGAAGGAATCCTGCCTCGACCAGTTTTTGGCGTCCTGCCACAACAATCTCAGAGACGATCACGCCAGCAGGACAGGTGGCCTTACAGTTGAGGCAGGTGGTGCAGAGGTAGAATTTATCCGCCACCTCCTTGGAGGGTTCCAACATCCCCTTCATCATATAGTAGGCCTGGATGACTCTGCCACGGGCGTTCTCCGATTCCAACCCAGTCCGGGCATAAACCGTACAACCGGCTCTACAAAATCCACAATAGATGCAAGCGAAGATCTCATTATCCACAGCCGGACCAAAACTTCGAATCTGTTCCGGATGGTCTATGAATTCTTTATAGGAGAAGAGGGCGTAGATATCTTTTGGGCTGTCATCAAAGCCCATTTTCCCGGGGTTCAGGATATTTTTGGGGTCCAGCGACTTTTTTATCGTCTTCATTACATCATGGCTCATTCCAAGTTCATGATGGATATAAGGAGATTTCGCCATCCCGATTCCATGCTCTGCCGTCAATGTTCCTTTCAATTCCATGGTGAGATCGATAAAATCCTGAGCAATCTTCTTTGCAACCCCCCACTCCTCCTTCTTTCGGCCGTCGATGATTAAGACGGCGTGGAGATTGCCATCGCCGATATGGCCGAAGATGGGGATGGGGAAGTTATGTTTATCACGGATCTTCTGGAGCTTTCTGATTGTTTCGGGAATTTTGGAGATGGGAACGCCAAAGTCTTCGACGAGAGGAATCAGCTTTGCTCCCCGTCTCACCTTGGAAAGGGATGGCACCAGCCCCTGACGGCCGGCCCACATCTTCAACCGCTTTGCCGGATCGTCATCCCACTGGTTTTCAAGGCTATTGCATTCCTTCGAAATTTTATTAATCTTTTCGATATTCTCCTTCACCGCTTGCTTGTTTCCATCAATCTCGATAAAGAGGATGCATCCAACATTGTCTGGAATATTGAGCTCCATGGCCTTGTTGACCACATCGATGGAGAACCGATCTAAAATTTCGCAAGAAGAAAGGGGGATACCAGAGGTAATGATTTCTTCTGCTGCCTTCCCTGCGTCTTCGACCGAAGGAAACCAGGCCTGAGCAAAGGCGATATATTCCGGCATAGGTAGAATCTTTACGGTAATCTCTGTGATCACGCCAAGGGTTCCTTCAGCCCGGCAGAAGAGATGGGCGAGATCATATCCTGACGAGGTTTTGGGAACGATCGAACCTGTTTTCATCACCCTGCCATCTGCCAGAACAACCTCCAGCCCCATAATGTAGTCTTTAGTTGCGCCATATTTGATGGCGCGGTTCCCACTCGCATTGGTGGAGACCATCCCACCGATGGAGGCGATCGTTGCACTTCCTGGATCAGGGGGAAAGAAGTGGGTAGGGGCAAGGGCGTTGTTCAAATTCTGGCAGATGACTCCTGGCTCCACAACGGCGTAGCCGTCCTTTTTCTGAACCTCTTTGATCTTATTCATCCGGCTGACATCGAGGATGATGCCCCCGAAACAGGCCAGGACCGCACCGGTCGTGCTTGTCCCAGATCCCCTGGGGATGACCTTGAGGTCGTTATCATGGGCAAATTTGAGAATCTTTGACACCTCCTCGGTCGTCTTCGCAAAGACGATGGCATCGGGGATTCCCTCATGGACAGACATATCCCTCGAATGGCAGAGTCGTTCGATCTGATCCGTCTTCACATTCTTCTCGCCTACGATATGAATCAATTCTTTGATGGTATCCACGGGTTCCTCCTATTCATTTACGGAATATTGGAATAATGGAATATTGGAATAATGGGTGAAAGATAAAATCCAGTATTCCATTCTTCCACTATTCCAATATTCCATTGTCAATAATCTTTCGGTAATTTTTCCAATTGGCCATAACTGAAGACAGGTCCGTCTTTGCAGACATAGAGATGTCCAATGTTACAACGGCCGCATTTCCCGATGCCGCATTTCATTCTCTTTTCCAGAGAGGTAAAGATTCGGTGATTTGGGAACCGAAGGGCCACCAATTTCGGAAAGGTGAATTTGATCATGATCGGAGGCCCACAGATCACGGCATAGGTATCTTCTGAAGAAGGGGCGACCTCTTCGAGAACATTGGGGACGAGGCCAACCTTTCCCTTCCAATCTTTATCTCCCAAATCGACCGTTGTGATTAATTTTAAATCATCTCTCTTCTCCCATTCAACCAGTTCATCCTGGTAAAGGAGAAGACCTGGCATCCGTGCTCCATAGATGACCGTAATCTTTTTTACTTTTGCCCGATTTGCGGGATGAAGTAAATAGGCCAACAAGGATCGCAGGGTGGTGAAGGCAAATCCACCCCCGATCACCAATATGTTTTTCCCCTCAAAGAGGTCGACGGGGTATCCATTGCCAAGGGGCCCTCGGATTCCGATCTCCTCGCCCTCTTCGATATGATGGAGGGCTGTTGTCAGCACACCGGCTCTATTGATCGTAAATTTCAAAGAACCCTTTTGAGCGGGGGAGGAGGCGATCCCAAAAGGAGCTTCCCCTTTTCCCAGGACGGAGAGCTCACAGAACTGGCCGGGGATGAAGCGAAAGGTTTGTTCGTCCTCCTCATTTAAGAAGCTCAATTCGAGGGTGCGGAGCATCCGATCGGTTGTTTCAACAAAAGCCTTTTTCACGACCATCGGAATGGGAAGGTATGGATTCTTCATAATGAACTGGGTTTTGTCATTCCCGCCCCGCATTTGATGCGGGGCAGGAATGACTTAAAGAACTGTTTTTATCCGTTCGCTCCTCTGGATCTCCTTGATTTCTTCTCTTATGTCGAAGTTGACCGGGCAATAGACAATACACCGTCCGCATCCCACGCAGGCGATTCGGCCGAAGTTCTTCGGGAAGTAGTTAAACTTATGCATCAATCTCTGCCGGGTCCGTTCGCGGCCTGTTGGTCTTGGATTATGGCCCGAGGTCTCCTGGGTATAGAGTGGGAAGAGGCAGGAATCCCAGTTTCTCACCCTCTTTCCCTGTTCGTCCAAAGCCTCATCGAGAATATCGAAACAGTGGCAGGTGGGGCAGAGATAGGTGCAAACACCACATCCAACACATTTCTCATGGATTTGTTCCCAAAATGGATTTTCCATTATCAGATCCAACCTTTTTTCTATTCCTTGAACAGAGAGGGAGGAGTCTGTTTTTCGGGATGCCTTCTCTTCTAACTCGTTCGCCAGGTTGATCTCTTCGTCAGAGGGCTTTTTAGAGAAACTGTTCCTCGCAAAGGCCTTTCCTTTTTCGGTGAGGATTTCAATTAAATAGGCTTCGCCTAGATCAATGAGGAAGAGATCCGAACCCTTTCGAACAAAAGGTCCTCCGCCAGTCGAAGAGCAGAAGCAGGTGGAGAGGGGTTGTAGGCAGGCCATTCCAATGATGATTGTTTTCTTCCTCTTGTTCAGAAAATAGAGGTCGGTGTGCTCTTTTTCCGAGAAGACTTCATCGATAATGGAGATGGCTTCGATATCGCAGGGCCTTGCTCCCAGAACGACCCTCTCTCTCTCAATTTCCTCCGTGGAGGTGATTTTATACTTTTTACCTGTCTTCACATAATGAAACATCACCTCGGACTGGGGGAAGAAGACTTCCTTTAGCGGCTTTTGAGGGTTGAGGAGAGTCAGGTCAACCTCCCCGGGTTGATCTATCTTTTTATAAACCGATACCCCCTCTTTCAATCGGACAGGGGCATAAAGATCGTAGTGATTGATCAGGTTTTGCAGAAAGGGTTTAAAATCTTTCTTGTCCAGTCTCAACTTCATTTGATAAAATCCTCTTTATCCTCCGTCTCAAAAGTGGAAAGGGGAGGAGGAGCATTCGGGTCGACTCCTGTTTCAAATCCAAAGAGTGTTTTCACCTCCCGGTTCAATTTCTGTGTGAGATGGGTGAGCCGAATCTCCATGGGGCAGGCCCGCTCACAGGCGCCACACCCTGAACACCTCCCTGTTTGGTGGTAGGCCCTGACGATATGATAGAACTGAAGATCGGCAGGCGACAAACCCTTATCGATCCACCTTGGGCTGGAATTGTCGACAAAGCATTCCTTGCAGTAACACATGGGGCAGACTTCCCGACAGGCATAGCATCGAATGCAATGGCTGACCTCTCTCTCAAAAAATATCCAGCGTTCTTCGGAAGGTTTCGATTCAAACTCCTTCATCTCCGGAGATATCTCAACCCGTGAGGCTTCTTCTACGGGTTCATCCACCAGTGAATTCGCTTGCGTTGGAGTGCGATGAGAACAAACCTGACAGGAAGGATAGAGAAAATCGTCCCTGTTGAAAGCAATGCGGAAACTCTCACCCTCTACAATGATTTGGTCACCTTCCTCAGAAGCTTTTTGAATTTCTCCCTTGGCCGCCTTTTTCACCTTTTTCCGATCCACCATCCTCTGGCAGGGCACACCGATGAGAAAAGGCGGATTTTCCTTAAATCTCTTTTCGAGATTTAAAGCGACGACAGAACGGGCATCACAACCTTTCACGATCAGGCCTACCTTAAATCGATTGAATTTATGAAGATAGATGGCCAGATTATTTTCACAGAAAGAATTCCAGATGAGGCGGTCTGCTTCCTCAGGGTTGCGGACAAAAATCGGTGTGGCTCGAAGGGGGAGGGTTCCTTCGCCAAAGCCGATGATGAGATCGGCCTCTTTTTTTAAGAGGAGGTTTCGGGCTATTTCTCTCAGTTTTTGCTGAATCATCGCTTTTAATGAAGTTCGGAGTATTGAGTTCTTTAACTCCGAACCCTGAACTCCGAACTACGAACTTCTTTTAATAAATCGTTTCAATGGCCCCAATCTCTTTATCTCCTTCGTCACCTCGTCAACGACCCGGGAGAACTTCACCCCCTCTGCGGCGGAGACCCAGGAGAATTGGACACGACCCTCTTCGATGCCAAGAAACTCGAGGAAACGCTTCAGGGTTGCCGATTTCCTCCTTCCAATATAATTTCCTGAGAGATAATGGCAGTCTCCTGGATGGCAGCCAGAGACCAAGACACCATCCACCCCGCTCTGAAGGGCCTTTAAAATGAAGAGGGGATTGATCCTTCCCGAACAGGGAACACGGATGACCCGGATGTTCGGAGGATACTGGATTCTCGATGTTCCAGCAAGATCTGCCCCGGCATAAGAACACCAGTTACAGAGAAAAGCTAAAATTCTGGGTTCCCAGGCCTGTTCCATAACAACATCCAAATGGGCAATAACCAATTATCACTTATCAATGACCAATGACCAATGACCAATGACCAATGACCATTGACCAATGACCATTGACTATTGATCATTGATAAGTGGCCAGTTGTGTGATCTGGGCCACAATCTCTTCGGTGCTGAACCCTTTCAGATCGATCGAACCGGAACGGCACGAAGCGGTGCAGACACCACAGCCTTTGCAGAGGACCTTGTTGATCTGAGCCACCCATTTTTCGCCTACGATCGTCCTCTTCCAGACAACCTCGCTTGCCTTATAGGGACAGAGACTCTCACAGAGACCGCATCCGATGCAATTTTTTTCATTGACTTCGGAGATGGTTCCGATGGTCTCGAGTTGTTTCTTCGTCAATAAGGTCAGAGCCCGGGATACGGCTGCATTGGCCTGGGAGAGACTCTCATCGATCGATTTTGGACTGTGAGCCAAACCCGCGAGAAAGATTCCCTCTGTTGCAAAATCGACTGGTCTCAGTTTCATATGGGCTTCAAGAAAGAAACCATCCGTATTTAAAGGAACCTTAAGCATCTTTGACAGACGCTCATTCTCCTCTCGTGGAGCAACCACCCCTGGACTGAGGACGAGAAGATCGGTCTCGATGAGAAGATCGTCATGGAGGATAGGTTCGTGGACAATCACCTGGAGCCCTTCTTCTCCCTTGTCAACTCGAGGTTCCCTTTCAGGGTCATAACGGATAAAGAGAATTCCCTGTTCTCTCGCTTTCTCATAATAGTCCTCTTTAAATCCATAGGTTCGGATATCTCGATAGAGGATATAGATATTGGTCTCCGGATGTTGGGTTTTCAATCTGAGCCCATTCTTTATTGCTTCGGAGCAGCAGATCCTGCTGCAGTAGGGTCTCTCTTCGTTTCTTGACCCCACACATTGGATCATCACCACATTTTTGAGACCCTTGAAGAATTCGGGATGGAGAACCATCTCTCTTTCCAGATCCATCTGAGTGATCACGCGGTGATCCAGACCATAGAGATATTCTTTTGGCTGATATTCCTCTGCGCCGGTGGCAACAATAATCACCCCATGCTCGAGATCCTTTGCCTCACCATTGCTCTTGATTTTAGTTTTGAAATTTCCAACAAAACCTTCAATCTTTTCGACGGTCGTCTCTTTGAGAATATGAATCTGAGAATCTTTTTCCATCTCCCCCATCAATCCTTCAAAATGGGATTGAACATTCAGGCCCTCAATCGTATGGTGAATCTTCCTCGCTTTTCCACCCAGCTCCGATTCTTTTTCAATCAGAAAGACTTCAAAGCCTGCTTGTGCAATCTTTCTGGCAGCGGTCATCCCTGCCAGGCCCCCTCCGATGACCAGAGCCTTCTGATTCATCTCGACCGTCTGTGTGGGAAGGGGTTCAAGGAGAGCCGCTTTGGCAATCGCCATTCTCACCAGATCTTTTGCCTTCCCTGTCGCATCGTTTTGTTGATGCATATGAACCCAGGAACACTGGTCCCGAATATTGGCCATCTCAAAGAGATAACGATTCAGGCCTGCTTCCCGAATCGTATCCTGAAAGAGGGGTTCATGGGTTCTCGGAGTGCAGGAGGCGACAACGATTCGATTCAACCGATGCTCTTCGATGGCCTTTTTCATCACTTCCTGCGTATCCTGAGAGCAGGTGTAGAGGTTTTCAGCGACATAGACGACATCAGGTAATGTCCTGGCATAATCCACCACAGCCGGGACATTCACCACGCCCCCAATATTAATTCCGCAGTGACAGATGAAGGCTCCGATACGAGGCCCCTCATAATTGACATTCCTTTCAGGGACATATTCCTTCTCGGTCACCAATATCCCTCTTGCAGGGGCAAGGAGGGAGGAGGCTTCAGCAGCGGCAGCGGAGGCCTGCGCCACCGTCTCAGGGACATCCTTTGGCCCGGAGACAGCACCGCTCGCAAAGATTCCCGGCCTTGAGGTCCGGAGAGGAGAGAAGGCATCCGTTTTGATGAATCCATAGGAATTGAGATCCACCCCAAATATTTCTTTTATCTCCTGATGATCTCGCACCGGTTCAAGACCCACGGAGAGGACGACGAGATCGAACTCTTCAGAGACCATCTCTCCCTCTTCGGTCTCATAATGGATGATCAGATTTTTGGTCTCCGGAATTTCTTTGAGGTGGGAGACGCGGGAGCGGATGTAACGAACCTTGTAATCCCTTTTTGCCCTCTCAATATACTTATCGAAATCTTTTCCATAAGCCCTCATATCCATATAGAAGATGGTGGCTTTCATCTCCGGAGCATGCTCTTTGGCAATGACCGCCTCTTTGGTAGCGTACATGCAGCAGACCGAGGAGCAGTAACCCTTTCCGATATGAGGGTCCCTTGAACCGACACACTGAATCCATGCCACTCGTTCCGGATGTCTTCCGTCAGAAGGTCTATGGATCTCACCTTTGAAAGGCCCTGAGGCGGAGAGATATCGTTCAAATTCGATACTCGAGACGACATTAGGAAACCTACCATAACCATACTCGGACTTTCGGGAAGGGTCGAATTCATCAAAGCCTTGAGAGAGGATGATCGAACCCACCTCTAATTTAATTTGCTCATCCTTCTCTTGATGGTGGATGGCCTTTGCCTCACAAACCTTGACGCACTCCATGCATTCTGAACAACCACCACACTGGAGGCATCGCTTTGCCTCTTCGATGGCCTCTTCTAAGGTGAAGCCTGGTTCAAGAGGCTTGACCATGTCAGGGGGTTCATTTCTCTCTCTCTTGGTCTCCTCTGGAAGCTCACTTCTTAATGGTGAGATCTGTGTTCCCTCAGCATCCCTTCCTTTAATTAAATCTTCTCCTCGAAGAAAGCGGTCGATGGAGATGGCTCCTTTTCTTCCATGAGCCATCGCTTCAACAATCGTTCCGGGTCCTGCGACAGCATCTCCTCCTGCGAAGACTCCTTCCAGGCCGGTTTCGAGGGTAATGGGATGAACCTCAATCGTTCCCCATCGAGTTCTCCTCAATCCTTTGAAAGTGTTTATCGCGGTTTCTGATCCAGCCACACCCGTTGCCATGAAGATCGCATCAAAGGATTTCAGGAGGAGATCAGGAGAGAGATTCTGTCCAACTCTTCTGTTGAGTTGAATATCGATTCCCATCTGTTTGATGACAGAGAGGTCCTTTTCGACGACTTCTCTTGGCAGGCGATAGGAAGGGAGGCCATTGGCGAGGAGGCCACCCAATCTATCCTGGGATTCGAAAAGGGTAACCGCATAGCCCATTCTTCTCAGATCATAGGCTGCCGTGAGTCCTGAGGGACCTCCTCCGATGATTGCCACCTTCTTTCCATTCTCTTCAGGAGGTTTGAAGTTAAACTCAGGTTCCTCCACCTGATCCACAAGAAACCTTTTCAATTTGCAGATGGAGATGGCACGATCTTCTTCGACTCGCTTACATTCCTTCTCGCAGGAATGGGAACAGGCATAGGCGAGGATCCCTGGAAAAGGAAGTGTGTCTCTTACGATAGCAAGGGCCTCTTTAAACTTTCCCTGGGAGATGAGAGCGACATAGCCTTGAGCATTGCAGTGGAGCGGGCAGGTTGCCCGACAGGGAGGATCGCCTCTCTTCTCAATGCCGTAAGCACTGGGCATGGCCTGGGCAAAGAGCTGATAGATGGCAGCGCGGGTGACCAGTCCCTGTTCATAATCGTTGGGGATCTGAACCGGACAGACCTTTGCGCAGTCGCTACAGGCTTTGCAGTCTTCGAGGGTGACATAACGGGCTTTCTTATGAATGAGGACTTTAAAATTTCCAGGGCCTCCTTCGACTTTCTCCACTCTTGAATTGGTGAGGATCTCAATATTTCGGTGTCGGCCAGCATCGACCAGTTTTGGGGACATGATGCACATAGAGCAGTCATTGGTGGGAAAGGTCTTGTCGAGCTGGGCCATGGTCCCGCCGATGCTGATCTTCTTTTCGAGGAGGTAGACCTTCAATCCCGATTCGGCGAGGTCTAATGAGGTCTGGATCCCTCCAATTCCTCCGCCAACGACCAATACCGAACCGATCGGACCCTTTGAGGGATGGTTCATCTCAGGCCGGTCTCCTCACAATCTTTTTCAATAATTCTGTTGTCCTGATGCGGTTCATCTTCAATCCAAGTTCATCCGGCTCGAAACCCAAAGCCAATCCCAGAAGCTGGGGATAGAAGAGGACAGGGAGTTTATATTCCCTTTGAAAGACCTTTTCAATCTTCTTCTGGTTCGATTCATACATCACATTGCAGAAAGGACAGATCAGGACAATAGCGTCAGCCAGTTGAGCCTGGATATGTTCCAGCTTTCTCTGGGCCATCGCCAGAGCTACTTGCTCATCCATGGCTAACACTCCGCCACCGCAACAGGAAAGCTTATCCTCATAGGATACGGATTGGGCTCCGGTTGCCCTGATCAATTCATCGAGACTTTTCGGATCTTCCGGATCTTCCGCTTTGCTGTAGATGGCCGATGGTTTTGTGTAATGGCAACCATAATGAGGTGCAACCCGGAGAGAGGAGAGGCTGGTTTGAATCTGTTCTTCAATCTTTTTCACTCCTATCTCCTGGTGAAGAATCCGGGTGAAATGGAGGACCTGAACGCCGCCTTCATAGCGTAATCCCAACCAACGGAAGAGATCTTCGTTGATCCGTTTGCGGAGGTTTTCATCCTCCTGCAACTCGTGATTGGCTTCTGTAAGAGAACCGCAGCAGGAACTGCAGAGGGTGCAGACAGGATGCCCTTTTGCCTCGGCGAGAGCCAAATTTCTTGCCGCCATCAGGAGATAGGCATAATGGTTGATCGATTTGACGGGATAGCCACAACAGCTGAAATCCGGGATGTCGAAGAGGTGAATGTCCAGCGCTCCGGCCACCTTCCTCGCCGCAATCTCGTAATTTAAGGTCCTGACCGGAACCGTACACCCGAGAAAGAGGGTGTATTGAGCGTTTTTAAGATTTTTCTCTCTCTTCTTCATGATGGAGCCCGAGTTCTATTAAAATCTTCTTCACATCTTTTGTCTGGCCTTCAATCAAAGGAAGACCGGAGTCTTTCCGCTTATCATTTTCAAATTCGGTAATCTCCAGGAGACGGCCATGGACAGAGAGAAGGCCGAGCTGAATTTTCATGGCTGGAGGAACATAACCTTCTCTTATGGCAATATTTTTGATGGCATTCATCAACTCAGGAATTCTGACATCCTGAGGACATCTTTCGTAACAGGTGTAACAGGAGGAACATAACCAGATAAATGGACTGGAGAGAACCTCCTTCTTTATTCCCAGAAGGGCCATCCGAATGATTTTTCTTGGGTTGTAACGATCTGTGATCTCTCTCACAGGGCATCCAGCCGTACAGGTGCCGCAGGAGAAGCATTTTTTGATATTCTCTCCCCCCGGTTCTTTAGCGATAAGAAATTTGAAATTGGTGTCGAGTGATTTTGAATGGATCATACTCTATTTCACCAAGGGTTCAAGGATTCGAGCCTGCCTACCGCAGGCAGGGGTTCATGGGTTCAAGAGTTATTTCATCTGAAAATTTAATAAGTACCTTTTTGCCCGGCTTCTTGAATCCTTGACCCTCTGAACCCTTCTTTATCCTCCAATTTTTCAACCTTTACTGAAGCCCACCCTTTTTCATCAATCAGGGAGCAGGGGCAGGGGATGGTGATCACCCCTGGAGTGGGTCTGGGAGAGACATTTAACTTGATCTTCAAAGAGTGACCCACGGGGGTTGAAACCTGGACTGTTTCTCCCTCTTCCATATCCAATGACCTCGCATCCTCAGGGTTGACCTCAAGATAAGACTTTTCAGAGACGGTCTTCAGGTGGTCACTCCTCAAACTGAGTTGTCCCGACTGAAATAGGGAAGGCCTCTGAAGAAGACAAAAAGGATAAGATTCAGGTTGAGGTGGAGGTTTAGGTTGAGGTAGAGGAATGAGTTTTGCTTTTCCAATTGGGAAACCCTTCTCATAGAGATACCTGGCCCCTTCTGGCCACTGCTCTTTATCCTGAATTCCCTGATAACAGGGTATGGTGTTAGAGATCTCCTGGAAGATGGCTTCCGGTGTCTCTCCTGGAACAGGAGCCTCTAAACGTCTTAGAAGGCCAAGCAAGATCTCAAAGTCTGATCTGGATTGACCCTTAGGAGAACGGATCGGATGAAGCCTCTGAATCCTTCTCTCGAGGTTGGTATAGGTTCCTTCCTTCTCAACAAAAACAGAGGAAGGGAGTACGACATGGGCCTTTTGGGCTGCCTCGGTCATAAAGAGGTCCTGTACGACAAGAAGCTCCAGATTCTCTAATGCCTCTGGTGCCAGGCCAGGGTTCTTTCCCACCAGGTAGAGGGCCTTTAACTCCCCTTGTTCTACCTTCTGGAGAAGGGATGGGACTCCATTTCCTTCTCTCTTAGAAAAGAGGCCCATATCAATGGCTCCCTGGCTGTTAGACTTCTCAAGAAGATAGAGGATTCCAGAAGACTCCTTGCCCATATGGCCTGTTATCAGAGCAAGGTTGGAGGAGGCAATGGCCATCTCTTTAGAATCGAGAGGGGACCATAAACCTGACCCGATGAGAATCATCGCCTTTTTGGATTGGGCAAAGGCTCTGGCCGCCTTCTGGATCTCAGATCGTTTCTCCTCCGAAAGGGTTTTTAGATATTCTAAATACTCCCCCTGCTTCTCTCTTAACTCTTCGATCCCTTCGGTTCTCTCCTCAATAAAGCCTCTATCCTCAAGACCCTCTTTGAGAATGATTCCAATCATGGCGTTGAGAAGAGAGACCTCCATCCCAGGCTTCTCAAGAAGGAGAATGGAAGAGGGATAGAGGGGAGAAAGCTGGGTGGCGCGGCTCAGGCCAATGTCGTAGTTGCCCAGGACAAGGAGCTGAGCCCTGTTTCTCCTTATCGCCAGATGAATCTCATTCTTGATAATGGGATGACTCTGAGCAGGATCGACCCCTATGACCAGGATACAGTCCGCCTTTCGAATCTCCTGGATAGAGTTCGTAGAGGAGGCAAAGCCCAGGGTCTTTGAAAGGCCTTCGGTTAATCCCAGGCAAGCCCTTGCCCCATCATGCTCTAAGTGGCTTGTTTGAAGGGCCTCTTGAAAGAGTTTTTTAAAGAGGTAGCACTCCTCATTGGTCAATCGGCTGGAGGCAAGGGCTCCAATCCTCTCAGAGCCATATCGATCTCTTATCTCTTCAAGGCGATGAACCACAAACCCCAGGGCTTCATCCCAGGAGGCCTCTTTATGAATGCCATTGACCCTTAGAAGAGGGTTTTTGAGTCTTTCGGGAGAATCGGAAACGTCCCAGCCGAAGCGTCCCTTGACACAGAGATTTCCATCACTGGGGCCCTGAGCGGGATCAGAGAAGACCTGTTTGATCTCTCCCTCTTTTGATCCTATGGTCAGCAGGCATCCGCAGCCGCAGTAAGGGCAGGGGGTGGTCGTCTCCTTCAACTCCCAGACTTTGGTCTTATAGTCGAAGCAATCACTGGTGATGGCTCCGACCGGGCAGGTATCTAAGCATTGGCCGCAGAATTCACAATCGATGGGCCGGTGGAAATCGGTATCGATCAGGGTCTCCATCCCTCTTCGGGTGAAAGAGAGTTCTCCGATGCCCTGGACTTCATCGCAGATCCTCACGCAACGGCCACAGAGGATACACTTGTTCGGGTCCCGCTGAAGAAGAAAGGAGGAATCATCAAGAGGAAATGAAATCTTTTCCCAAGTGAAACGTGTATCTTCAACACCATATTCATAAACGAGGTTTTGCAGAACACACCCTCCTTCTTTCTCGCACCATGGGCAGATCATCGGGTGGTTGAGAAGGATGAGTTGAAGCTGTAACCTCCTCGCATCGATGATCTCAGGAGATTGGGTGATGATCTCCATTCCATTTCTAACGGGTGTGAAACAGGCCGGCTGAAGCTCAGGATTCCCTTTCTCCTGAACGACGCAGATACAGCAGGCGCCTAAAGGAGAGAGTCTTCGGTCGTGGCAGAGAGTAGGGATTCTGACGCCTGCAGATTGAGCCGCCTCTAAGATGGTCCGGCCCTTGTCCACTGCTACGGGAACGCCGTCAATCGTCAAGTTAATCGTTTGAGTTTTCATCATTCTAATCAACCCTGAAGGGTTGAGTTACGTAACTCAAGGCTTTAGCCTTGAATTCATTCGATCGCCCTAAACTTACAGGCCTGAATGCAGGAGCGACAGCGAATGCACTTCTCCCGGTCAATCACCGCAGGCGTCTTCTTCTCCCAGGTGATCGCCTCCGCTGGACAGGCCTTCTTGCAAAGACCGCACCTCTTACATGTTTCTTCAATCACATGGAATTGAATCAGATCCACACAGACAAGAGACGGACACTTTCCATCCCGAATATGTGCCTCATACTCCTCACGAAAATAACGAATCGTCGAAAGCACTGGATTCGGTGCAGTCTTGCCAAGTCCACAGCGCGATGTCTTTTTAATATGTTTGCCAAGACGCTCAAGTTGTCCGATATCTTTTAGGGTCCCTTGGCCGGTGGCGATTCGGTTGAGGATGTTGAGCATGGCTTTCATTCCGACCCTGCAGGGAACGCATTTGCCGCAGGATTCATCGACTGAGAAGTCAGTGAAGAATCGGGCAGTATCGACCATACAGGTCGAGTCGTCCATCACGACCAGGCCCCCGGAGCCCATCATGGCTCCAGCTTCATCGAGGGAGTCGAAGTCGACTTCAATATCGAGGAGCGGAGCAGGGA
>JASEIE010000399.1 GCA_030024065.1 Thermodesulfobacteriota bacterium | reverse complement strand
GGAGAAAAGAAGCATAAGCATCAAACCCAGCCAGAAGACCGGCATCGAAAGTCCGAAGAGGGCGACGAGCATACTCAGATAATCGAACTTCGAATTCTGTTTCACCCCTGCAATAATTCCAGTCAATACTCCAAAAACGGTAGCGATCAAGATACTGGCCAGGGCAAGCAGCAGGGTATTGGGAAGCCTTGCTATAATCTCTTTGGTCACCGGGAGTCCGGTTCGCGAAGAGGTCCCCAGGTCTCCTTGAAAAAGATTCTTAATAAAGATGAAGTATTGCGTGACAGGATGTTTATCCAGTCCGAGCTGGGCCCGGATCTGCTCCACCTGATCTTTTGTGGCATGAGGACCAGACATGATATATCCAGGATCTCCCGGGATCACCCGGACGATCGTAAAGATGATCAGAGAGATCCCCAAGAGGACCGGGATCATGATGAGAAGTCTTCGGATGATATATTGGCTGGTCATTTTTTGTACGTCGATCAATAAGAGAAGGGGCCAACTTTCCTTCTAAAAGATTCTAAAAGAAAAAGTCGACCCCTTCAATAAGGAATCACTAAGCTTTTCACTCGATCCATGCATATTTTGAAATGACACGCTCTGTTGGGTGGACCACAAGATCTTTCACCTTTGCACTGACTCCTGTTACCTGAACCTCGCTATGGAGGAAGATCCAGGGTGCATCATCCATGATGAGCGTCATAGCTTCCTTATAGAGTCTCTTTCGTTCCTCGGGATTGGCTGTACTTCGCGCCGCATCCAGTAACTGATCAAGCTTCTCGTTTTTATAGAAAGAGGCATTCATCCCCTTCTTGGGCCATTCCCCTGAATGGAGAATGGAGAGAAGTCCATAATCTGCATCACCGGTTATTGTGCCCCAACCTAAAACATACAATTTATGTTCAACTTCTTCTTTGTCTCGGAGGATGAAGGGGATGTAAGTGCCCCATTCCATCATCTTGATATCGGTTTTGACGCCCACTTTCAGAAGGTCAGCCGCTACGGCTGTTGCAACGGGGACATCCATAAAATATCGGCCGACGGCAGGATGGAGTGTTGTGGTAAACCCCTTTGGAAAACCTGCTTCTGCGAGCAAGGCCTTAGCTTTTTCAACATTATATTCATAAGATTTGATCGGGGTGTAGCCAAAGAGACCCGGGCTGATGGGTGCATCGGAAACACGTCCCACCCCACCCAGCATATGCTTCACAATGGCCTCTTTGTTTACCGCATGGTTCAGAGCCTGCCTAACCCTTTTATCGGTAAAAGGTTCTTTCAAACAGTTGAAGCCCATATAGATCGTCCTGACACTCGGCGTATGGACCACCGTCAGTTTCGGGTTGGCTTTAATTCTCGGAATATCGAAAGGTGGAATCCTTACGGCCACATGGACTTCGCCCGTTTCAAGAGCCACCACACGAGAAGCATCATCTGGAATCACCATGTAAGTTACCTCTGTAAGGGCTGGCTTCTTACCCCAATAGGCATTGTTTCGAGCCATAACCAACTTGTTTCCGGGGATCCATTCTTTAAGCATGAAAGGTCCCGTTCCAACCGGTTTGGTGACAGGTTTATCCCATGAGGCCTTCAGGGCAACTGGACTTATAATCCCATTGGTGCTGTGGGTCAGGTTGCTCAACATAGGGGCAAAGGGGGCCTTTGTTTTAATCTTCACTGTGTATTCATCAATAATAGTGACCGATGCAATCTGGGCAACAAGAAAGCCAAATTTTGTGGCTGCTTTGGGATCAAGTCGGCGGTCAAAATTGACCTTCACTGCCTCAGCATTGAAAGGCTCCCCATCATGAAATTTGATCCCTTTTTTTAATTTCAATGTAAATTCTGTAGTGTCGGCAGAAACTTCCCATTTCTCTACCAGCTTGGGTACGATCTCACCCTTTGGTGTGAGCTCAAGAAGTGTTTCGACCATGTGTTCCATGATTGATGCGGTAGGGGAATCGATAATATGGTGTGAATCCATGGTTAAGGCATCCGTTCCCTGTGCGATGATCAGTTTCTGGGGAACACCTAGCTTGGGCTTCGCTACCGCTGGCTTGGCCTTTTCTGCGGGCTTGGCCTTCACCTCCGCCGGCTTAACTTTCTCCGCAGCCGGCTTTGTCTGGGCAAATGAGCTTTCCATCAACCCAGCGGTGAGGTAAAAGAAAAAACCCAGGGCAAGTAAAACGACAAATCCTAAAATGCTCTTTCTTCTGATCTCCTTCATCATCTTCCTTCCTCCTCTTAGAATCCAAATAATTGTTTTAATTCGAAACTCTTCACTCTTAACTCTAAATTTCTATTTATTCACCCCCTCTCCCGTCAATGATAATTTTTCTATTATCGCCTTTTCGGAAACGCCCAAACGACCCCAATTTACAGAAATTTCCTTTTGAAGTCAAATCATTTTATTTGATTCCGGTTCGATTCGGGCAGATCTTTCGGCAGAGGTTACAGGTATAGAGGAAGTATCCTTTCTTTGTCACCGATTGTGATCCCTCTCTGCATTTCTTCTGGTTAACCGTCATCCCATCAAGGGCGCCCGCAAGGCAGTTGCGCAGGCATATCTCGCAATCATCTCCACAAAAAGAGTATTCGGCTACGGGATCTTCTTTAAGGGGGATATCAACCAACACCGCACCCAGGGTGATCAGGTTGCCATATTGATCATTGGTTAGAAGGGTATTCCTGCCCAGGACTCCCAGACCGGCAAGGTAACCGATGTGCCGTAAGGACAGGAGGCCCCTTCCTTCTCGTTTCTCCTCATCCCAGTGCTCATAGGGTTCGCTCGGGATGGGAACGGCAGTCACCCCATAATCTTCTAAACGCAGGGTCAGTCCATAGGCCACTCTGAACACTTC
Source organism: Thermodesulfobacteriota bacterium (assembly GCA_030024065.1). The sequence goes on along the minus strand of JASEIE010000399.1, from coordinate 182 downwards.
CTGCAGGGTGATGGAGCAGGCAAATGTGTAGGGCACAGGACTCTCCGTGGAGAACACGCCATCAGGGAACCGTTTGGCATAGGCGATCACCGATTTCGCACCTGGAAAGACATCCGCCGGTCTGAACCCCTCCGGCGCAGCATCAAACCTCTGAATAGAAGCAATCCCCACCAGGTCCGCCC
>JASEIE010000398.1 GCA_030024065.1 Thermodesulfobacteriota bacterium | reverse complement strand
ACTTTGACTTCTCCGATCTCGTCAATGGTCCTGGTATTGTCCACCTGATGGGGACAGGCGATAGTGGGTTTGAGGGTCTTGGCATCGATTTCAATAACTTTCTCATAGACAGCGTCAGGGTCAGAAGCTAATTCTTTAAAATCCCCTGATCTTCCCATCCGTTTCAACCAGTTCCTCGTGACCTGATCAGAAGAAAAGAGCCCCACCTTTGCTCCTGCCTCCACTGCCATATTGGCAATGGTCATCCTGCCTGCCATCTCAAGATGTTCAATCGTGTCTCCAGCAAACTCCAGCGCCTTATAGGTGGCCCCAGCCGCACCGATTATTCCAATCAGATGGAGGATGATATCCTTTCCATATACACCGGCAGGAAGTTTACCTTCCACGACAACCTGGATCGTCTCCGGCACCCTCAGCCAGATCTTCCCGAGTGCCATAGCCACAGCCGCATCCGTGGAGCCCATTCCGGTGGCAAAGGCAGAAAGAGCTCCTCCTGTGCAGGTGTGGGAGTCAGCTCCGATGACCACATCCCCGGGTTTCACCTCCCTTTCAGCTACGACCTGATGGGAAATACCGTTTCCCACATCTGAGACCTGACATCCTATCCTCTCTGCAAACTCCCTTAAAAAAATATGATCATTGCTCAATTCAAATTTAGGACTGGGAGCGGCATGGTCTAAAAAGAAGATAGTTTTTCGTGGATTGGAAACCTTCTCAAATCCCATCTCCTGAATCTTTCTCACGGCTAAGGGACCCGTTCCATCCTGGGCATAGGCGAGGTCAGTGTTGACCACAACGATCTCCCCGGGTCGGACATCCCTGCCGGCATGCTCACTCAATATCTTCTCGGCCAATGTCATTCCCATCTACCTATTCTCCCACGAGTCTTTAAATTTTTATAGCACAAAACAGGCCCTTATTCACCTTGAATTTTTTAGGTGTCAATCTTATCCCTAAATTAGAGAAAGGGGGTGTTTGTATGAACAACCGATCAAGAATCACGCCTTGTGCCTGCTTTTCTCATGACGGCAAAGATGGTCGTCTAAAGATCGAATAGGCACGCGCTATCAATAAAGGTCTCAAAACCCTTCTAAAATATTTAGAAGGGTTTTTTATAGTTAGAGATCCTTTCCTCTCTGCCTTCTTCCTATTCCTCTGGGCATCCCTGCCTGTCAGGATGAGATGCATCCATAAGGGTTTGCGCCGGATCATCGGAACTCACCCACGCTTCAGTGAGGCATTACCCCTATGAAAATTATACCATAAGCCTCTGTTTCAAAGATCGAATTCCAAGCTTTTCCCTTGAAATAATAAATTTAGTTGTTAAATTTTTATTGAAAGGGAGGTGTTCATGATGAGAAAAAAAGATAAAAAATCAGAAACAAAAAGAGCAAAAAAACAAACACTGACTATGCACGATTGCTGCTGGTATGAACCTTCTTACTACAGGCTCTGCTGTGATGATGTCTGGTGCCGTTAGTGGAAGATCGGCTTGAGGATACCGGTAGTCTGTGAGAGAGCTGCTTTTAGACGAAATCCTGGTCATTGATTTGACAAAGGGGTGGTCTAAAAGCAATTAAATATTGCCAGGAGGAAAAAGGAAGAACAAATTTAGAAAGGGGTGACACAAATGTACGTAATCAAGGGATTGAAACAATGTTCTTGCTATGAGCTGGACGATAAAGAAGAAACCTTATTGGTCGAAGTGGAACAACCCGGAAGAAAAAGGGAAGACTTCGTTTTTAAACGTGAGAAGGTTGATTTCTTTATCCATCCAAGAGCTATCAGCGGATGAAAGATAGACCTCCTTTTAACTTAAAGGGTCTTTTCAATTTCTACGAGCATCCGTCGGGCAATGATGATCCTCATGATCTGGGCGGTGCCTTCGTAGATTTGTATCACTTTGGCATCCCTCATTAATTTCTCAACGGGATGCCATTTCGTATACCCCATACCTCCATATATCTGAACAGCATCCGTAGTGACCCGCACGGCCATATCCGAGGCAAAGGCTTTGGCCATAGCCGCTTCCTTCGAATTTCGGACTCTTTGATCCGCAAGCCAGGCAGCCTTGTAGACCATAAGCCTTGCCGCCTCAATACCTATGGCCATATCCGCCAAGATGAACTGAATGGCTTGATGTTGGGCGATAGGGATTCCGAATTGGATTCGCTTCTTGGCATAATGGGTTGCCAACTCCATGGCCATCCTGGCAATCCCCACTGCTCCGACGGCGATCATCGGTCGTGTGATGTCAAGGGCGGCCATAGCCTTCTTGAACCCATCACCCTCTCCGGCCAATAAATTTCCTTTGGGAACTCTGACATGATTAAATGTCACGGTGGTCGTATTCGACGCCCTCTGGCCCATTTTATCGATGGGTTCGCCATGGCTTACTCCCTCTAAATTGGAGGGAACAATAAGGCAGATGATCCCTTTATGTCTCTTCTGCGGGTCGGTGGTAGCAAAAACGAGATAGAGGTCGGCGTAGCCACCATTCGTGATCCACATCTTCGTTCCATTGAGGAGATAATGGTCTTTCTCCAATACCGCTGTCGTCTTCATGGACGCTGGGTCCGAGCCCACGGTCACCTCGCTCAAACAGTAAGAAGCCATGCTGAATTTTGAACAGAATGGGACCAGGAATCGTTCCTTCTGATCCTCCGAACCAAAGCGGATAATCGGATAGAGAGCAAGGGTGCTGACAAAGATGGAGACATAGATCCCCATACAACCGGCGGCCAGCTCTTCTGAGATGATGCAATCATCAAGTATCCCCAATCCCTGACCACCATATTTTCGGGGGACCAGAGGTGTAAAAAAACCCTCCGCATGGGCTTTCCTCATGACCTCTAAGGGAAAAGTCCCATCCCGATCGTGTTTGCTTGCTACGGGAAGGATAACCTCTTTTGCAAATCGTCTGGCCTTCTCTTGAAGGGTCTTCTGCTCAGGTGTTATGTCGAATCCGATCATCTCTTCCCTCCATAATGGTAAAAGCCTCTTCCTGTTTTGATTCATATAATTTGATGCCGCCAAAAACAGCAAAAAATAATACTAACGCCATCACAGCAGCTATCGCAAATCTTGG
>JASEIE010000397.1 GCA_030024065.1 Thermodesulfobacteriota bacterium | reverse complement strand
GTTGCATATAGACCTCTTAGGGGCATAGAGAAAAAATACGTTAGCGTATTTATGAACCAATGTACTTAGTCTATGAAATTTTGAAAATGAGATGAGGAAATTTTTGGGATAGCTAAGAGCACAAATGCCCATGAACACACTTATGAACTACCGGCTACCCAAAACAGTTAACTATTAAGGAGCTCGCTTAGTCTTGATGGTGGGTTGGATGAAGGGTGAATTATGGAGAAGAAAAAAGTAAAGGTAAAAGAGAAGGTCGAAACCCTTACCGGTGTTCAGGTGGGGATCAAGGCTCCCAGGGGATCGAAGATTACATGCAAGAGCTGGAAGACAGAGGCCGCCCTGAGGATGCTGATGAATAACCTCGACCCGGAGGTTGCAGAGAAGCCAGCAGAGCTCATCGTCTATGGAGGTTCTGGAAAGGCCGCACGAAACTGGGATGCCTACCACCTCTTAGTTAAATGTCTTAAGGATTTGGAGAATGATGAGACCCTGCTCGTTCAATCGGGAAAGCCGGTTGGGATTTTCAGAACACACGAAGATGCTCCACGGGTTTTGATCTCCAACTCAATGCTCGTCCCCAACTGGGCCAACTGGGATAAGTTCAGGGAACTGGAGGAACTGGGGCTGACGATGTACGGCCAGATGACAGCAGGAAGCTGGATCTACATTGGAACACAGGGCATCCTTCAGGGGACTTATGAGACCTTTGCCTCTGCAGCTAAGAAACATTTTGGAGGGTCGCTCAAAGGAAGACTCGTTCTTTCAGCAGGTCTTGGGGGAATGGGAGGAGCCCAGCCCCTGGCCGCCACCATGAATGACGGGGTTTTTTTAGGTGTGGAAGTTGACCCTGATAGAATTAAACGCAGGCTCCAAACAGGATACCTCGATGTGATGGCGGATCGTCTGGAGGATGCGCTCATCCTGGCTCTTGGTGCAAAAGAGAAGGGGATTCCAAAATCGATCGGCCTTTTAGGAAATGCGGCGGAAATTCTTCATGAGATCGTAAAAAGGGGAATTGTTCCGGACCTCGTTACTGACCAGACCTCATCTCATGATGCCTTAAACGGGTATGTGCCGGCAGGGCTTAGCCTTGATGAGGCGATTGAACTTCGGAGGAAAGATTCAAAGGAATATATCCGCCGGTCAATGGAGTCGATGGCTGTTCATGTCCGGGCGTTGCTGGAGTTTCAGAAAATGGGGTCAATCGTCTTTGACTATGGCAATAACATCCGGGCACAGGCCTTTGAGGCAGGGGTTAAAGATGCCTTCAGCTACCCTGGATTTGTCCCTGCCTTTATCCGGCCTCTCTTCTGTGAAGGGAAGGGGCCTTTCCGGTGGGCGGCCCTTTCAGGCGACCCTGAAGATATCTATAAAACTGATGAAGCAATTCTGAGGGAATTCCCAGACGATGCATCTTTGGCTAGATGGATTGGTCTGGCCAAAGAGAAGGTAAAATTCCAGGGGCTTCCTGCGAGGATCTGCTGGCTGGGTTACGGTCAGAGGGCCCGCATCGGAAAGGTTTTTAATGATATGGTGGCCAGGGGGGAATTGAAATCGCCGATCGTGATCGGCAGGGATCATCTGGACAGCGGTTCCGTTGCGTCTCCTTATCGCGAAACAGAGGGGATGAGGGACGGAAGCGATGCCATTGCGGATTGGCCCATTCTGAACGCCCTTCTCAATGTGGCGGCAGGAGCGACCTGGGTCTCGGTCCATCATGGAGGAGGGGTGGGGATTGGCTATTCGATCCATGCGGGCATGGTGGTGGTGGTCGATGGGACGAAAGAGGCGGAAAGGAGGCTGGCGAGGGTATTGACGACCGATCCCGGAACAGGCGTCATGCGCCATGCGGATGCAGGATATGAGGAGGCGATTGACACTGCAAAAGGAAAAGGGATCAAAATCCCAGGTGTGACCATATATCAATGATAAATATCGTCTTACCCCCTTCCCCCCTCTTGTGGGGGAAGGTGAGAATGGGGGGATGGACAGAATCAGACCAAGGCAGTTAAGAAAGAATATGACAGATGCTGAACGTGCGTTATGGAGACATCTTCGGCTTCGTCAGATTTCTGGATATAAGTTTCGGAGACAGCAACCAATTGGAAAATATATTGTTGATTTTGTCTGTTTTGAAAAGAAATTGATTATTGAAGTAGATGGAAGCCAGCATTTCGAACAAACCGATTACGATTTAATACGTGATTCATGGCTGGAAAAGGAAGGATTTCGCATATTGAGATTCTGGGATAATCAGGTTTTCAATGAAACTGACGGAGTTAAAGAGATGATTATTGAAGCATTGCAAGGCCCATCTTATACCCCCCACCTTAATCCTCCCCCACAAGGGGGGAGGAGAAGTTAAGGGAAGCCGTAAATGATAGGAATTTTATGAAGACCGTGACGGTAGATGGCGAACATCTTACCTTGGAGCAGGTGCTGGAGGTGGCCGAAGGAAGGGCCCGAGTAAAGATTTCACCTTCTGTTGAGAAGAAGGTGAAGCGATCAAGAGATTTTATTGAGAAGGCTCTTCGGCAGGGTGAAAAGATCTATGGGGTGACCACAGGATTTGGCCTGCTCTCTGATCAGGTGATCAATCACTCACAGATCGAAGATCTCCAGAAAAATCTCATCCGGAGCCATTCCGTGGGAGTGGGTCCATACTTCGATGAAGTGACCACTCGAGCCATCATGCTTTTACGGGCGAATGTGATTGCCATGGGTTATTCCGGAACCCGGATGGAAGTCCTAAAGACGCTCGTAGAAATGATCAACCGGAGAGTCCATCCTCTCATTCCGGAACAGGGTTCAGTGGGAGCCAGCGGAGACCTCGCCCCACTGGCTCATCTGGCGTCAGTTCTAATGGGCGAAGGAGAAGCCCTGCTCCACGGAAAGGTGATGTCGGGGAGGAAGGCAATGGAGAAAGCCGGTATTCCCATTCTCACCCTGAAAGCTAAAGAAGGTCTTTCGTTGATCAATGGCACTCAGGTCATGACCGCCGTAGGAATTCTCTCCTTTCTCAGGGCAGAGCGGCTCTGCAAGCTGGCTGACATCGTGGGGGCATGCACACTGGATGCATTGGAGGGGACGCTC
>JASEIE010000396.1 GCA_030024065.1 Thermodesulfobacteriota bacterium | reverse complement strand
ATTATCCTCCCATTTTATCAGTGAGGAGAATGGCCTCGGCAATCTCCCGCATGGTTTTGCGGCTGTCCATGCTTGCTTTACGTATTCGTTTGAAGGCCTCCTCTTCGCTCAATCCCTGCCGTTTCATCAATATTCCTTTGGCCCTCTCCACGAGTTTGCGAACCTCGAGTTCTTCCTGGATGACCTTTGTCTTTACCATCAGTTCTGTGCTCTCAATGCAAACTGCCGCCTGACTGGCAACGGCGGCGAGCATATCTTGCTCCGTTTCGGTAAATTGATGGGGATAAGAGGTATAACAGTTGATCACCCCGATGACTTTGTCCTTTATGGCCAAGGGAACGCTAAGCATGGAGACGAGGCTTTCTTTCTTTGCCAGCTCTTTCTCCTTATAACGGGGCTCCTTCAGGACATCGAGGATGGCCAGGGGTTTTTTCGTCTGGGCCACATGACCCACCACTCCCTCCCCCAGTTTTAGAATCCTCTCCTTCAGGTATTCCTCGCTCATGGTTTGGGTGGCCCGGATTTTAAGAACCTTCTCCTTCTCGTCCAGAAGCCAGAGGGAGCAGATCTTCGAATCCATTACATTGGCTGTGACCGTCACGATCAATTTCAGGATGTCATCCAGATACCGATCTGAGGAGATGGCCTTGCTGATTTCCGTCATGGCCTTGATCTGCTGTTTATAGGATGTCTTTTTATAGAGCAACGGGGGGGCTCCTTTCTTCTTGGTAGGACTTATTAATGATCTCAAAATTGAATTGACACGGATTGGAAAATCTCCCCTCGCCCCTCTTTGCCCTCCGGGCCAGAGACCCTATGGGCCGGCGGCTAAAGAGGGGAATTATTCCTCCCTTTGGCAAAGGGAGGTTAGGAGGGATTTTGTAAAATGAGTGTCGCTCCTATTATGAGGCCGTTTATAATTTACAAAAACGGGGAGCGGTTGTCAATATAATTGAATCCTGCGGGGTTGACCGGGGAAGGGGGATTATGCTAAATGTGATTATATTTTAATAAGAAAGGGGATAAAGCGATGGCCAAATTGGGAAAAAAGGAAGTCCTTCAGATTGTCAAAGAGAAGCATGTCAGGTTTGTTCGGCTTTGGTTCACCGATATCCTCGGTTTTTTGAAGAGTTTTGCCATCACTCCCCGCGAATTGGAAGGGGCTCTCAAGGATGGGATGGGGTTTGATGGATCCTCTATCGCCGGTTTCGCCAGGATTGACGAGAGCGATATGGTGGCCATGCCGGATCCTTCTACTTTTCGAATCCTTCCCTGGAAATCAAACGATCAGGTGGTGGCCGTGATGTTCTGTGACATCCTGGAACCCAATGGCAATCCCCATCAGGGAGACCCTCGATGGGTATTGAAAAAGAATCTAAAACGGGCGGCTGATCATGGGTATACTTTTTATGTAGGACCTGAGCTGGAATACTTTTATTTTCAAAGATCAACGGGAAAGCCTGAAGTCCTTGACCAGGGGGGTTACTTCGATCTCACCCCTCTGGACTTGGCCAGTGACCTCCGAAAACAGACAGTGATGGCTTTGGAGGAGATGGGTGTCCCCGTGGAATATAGCCACCATGAAGTGGCACCCAGTCAGCATGAAATTGATCTCAAATATCGAGATGCCCTGACGATGGCTGATAGCACCATGATCTATCGACTAATCGTAAAAGAGGTGGCTTTGAAAAACAATGTCTATGCCAGCTTTATGCCCAAGCCTATTTTCGGCGTGAATGGAAGCGGGATGCATACGCATCAATCCCTTTTTAAAGGAAAGAAGAATGCCTTTTTCGATCCGAAGGATAAATACCATCTTTCCGATATGGCGAAAAAGTATATCGCCGGACTGATGAAACATGCGAAAGAGATTACACTGGTGACCAACCAATGGGTGAATTCTTATAAAAGATTAGTACCAGGTTATGAAGCACCCGTTTATATTTCCTGGGCACAAAGGAACCGGTCAGACCTCATTCGCATTCCCACCTATAAGCCCGGAAAAGAGTTGGCTACCCGGGTGGAGTACCGATCTCCTGACCCCGCCTGCAATCCCTATTTTGCCTTCTCGGTGATGTTGGCAGCCGGGTTGGAAGGGATTGAGAAAGGGTATCCCTTAAGAGATCCGGTAGAACGAAATGTCTATGAGATGACCGAAGAGGAGAGGAAGAGATATAAGATTGATTCTCTGCCAGAAGATCTCTATGAAGCGATTAACATTACAGAGAAGAGCGATCTGATAAAACGGGCACTGGGAGACCATGTCTTCCATCAATTCATCGAGAACAAGAGGATGGAATGGGAGCGTTTTCGTGCCCGGGTAACCGATTATGAACTGGAGCAGTACTTTGCAATTTTGTAATGGAGGTGTCAATGGATCCGATTAAACAATGGTGGGTTGAAGAGAAAGCAAAGAAAGCGATCGAAAAACTGGAGGCCCATGATTTTAAGGCCGTCTTTGTGAAGGACAAGAAAGAGGCGGTAGAAGAGATATGGAAACACGTTACCCCCAAACAGAGAGTGGGTGTTGGCGGCTCTGTTACCGTCAGAGAATTGGGAATTATGGAGAGGTTGGAGGCCCAGGGAAACGTTCTCTATAACCACTGGAAACCCGGGCTCCCGAAAGAAGAGGTTCTTCAAATTCGCAAGGCCCAGATGACCTCTGATCTCTTCCTGAGCGGCACCAATGCCATTACCCTGAATGGGGAACTGGTCAATATCGATGGGATTGGAAACCGTGTCAATTCCTCTGTCTTTGGGCCGGGGAAGGTCATCCTGGTCGCCGGATTTAATAAGATTGTGGATGATGTCCAGGAGGCGATCAAAAGGATAAAGAATGTATCTGCCCCGCTCAATGCGAGGCGACTCAATATCGACGTGCCCTGCGCAAAGGTGGGAAAGTGTGTGGACTGCAACTCTCCCAACCGGATTTGCAGGGCGATCGTCATCCACGAGAGAAGGCCAACGCTTACGGACATGCTTATCATTTTGGTTGGAGAAGAACTGGGCTTTTGAAATCCGAAGCACGAAATCCCTGCCTTCGCCGAAGCGGCTTCGCGCAGGCAGGCGAAATTCGAAACAATTTCGAAATACTATAGTGAACGACTTAACAAAGTTGTCACCCTGAGCGTTAGCGAAGGG
>JASEIE010000395.1:1402-3143 GCA_030024065.1 Thermodesulfobacteriota bacterium | reverse complement strand
TATGAAACATCGTCTCATCTCCATTAATGGAATTGGAATCTTAGTTTATATAACAGAAATTTACTGCTTCTGTCTATAAAATTATTCGCCTCCCTTTTTAAAATCCCTCAGTCATAGGGGTAATTTCATTTCATTGAAAGGTGGAGTCGATAGGCGGGGTTTTCTAACCCCGCTTCCAACATAGGCCGGACAAGTCGGTACGACTCGAAACCGAGAATGTCCCGCCTATCGGGTGAAATTAATTTTTATCAGGAATTTCGTAACCCCCGTAACTGCCGACTTGAAATAATCTCTTAAGATCATTCCGTTTGTAAAATCTTTTTCTCGCCTCTTCGCATAGGGATTAAAACCGCCGCCACACAAAGTCCAAGAACAATTGCAAACGAACACACAATCCACGCCCATTGGAAATAGGTGAGGCCATCCCTGCGGATGCCCGTCATAAAGATGCTGTAGACAGGACCGGCTTCAATAATGATCACCGCCGCAATGAAGCCCATGCAGAGGGTCATATAGATCAATCCTCCCAGGCTTGTCACCGATTGAGTCGGGCTTTCAGACTTAAAATCAGGATAGATGGCGCCCAGCCCTATTCCCATGGCAACAATCCCCGGAACGATCAAAAAGACCGTAAGCACCGAAAGGACAATCATAAAGGGCGTCACATCCAGAAGGATATTGGTCAAAACGACCAACAACTCGGAGAGAAGGAGAAGGGGAATGAAATAGACGAAGAACTTGATCCAGAGGAATGTGCGGATTGATAAAGGGGATGCTCTCACAATCCAGAAAGCCTCTCCTTCGAGGCTCACCGCAGGAAAGACAAACCTTGCCGAGATGGCGCTCAGGACAAAGGCTGCCAGCCCCATATTCAGGAAGGAGAGGAGGTTTTGAAGATACTCCAGTTTGATGGCGCTTCTCTCAAGGGGAAGAACTGAAAAATTGTAGAGATAGATCACGATCAATCCCATCACCAAAAAGATCTGAGACCACTGAGTCTGGTCACGGAAGAAGGTCTTGATCTCTTTTTCGATAAACGCTCTCGCAGGCCTGGAGAGACGTTTGAGAAGAGAGTCATATCCAAACCTCCTCCACCCGGTAAATGAAAAGAGCTTTCCGGCAGAGGTCTGCGACTTTGACAGACCCTTGAAGTAAATCGCCCCTGAAATCCAAGTCGAAACAAAGATAAGGGTGAGAGCGCCGCTCCAGGAGAGGGCCGTATGAAAGAGAGCATTTTTCCACTTCTTCGCCAGATCCCGGAAAAGATTTTTGATCATCCGGATACCCGCAGGATCGAGGCCAACCATAGGTTCATCGATCACGAGCACTTTCGGATCGTGAAGAAGGGTTGCTGAAATGATCAACCGCTGTTTCATCCTATGAGAATAAGATTCGATCAATTCATTTCTCCAATCATAAAGGGAAAATTTATTTAAGAGGGATTCAGACTGCCCTCTGAACAGGCCATCCTCAACCCCGAAGAGGTCTGCTGTAAATCTTAGAAATTCCATCCCTGTCAGTTTTTCATACAGGAATGGCCTATCAGGGATGTAACCAATCCTCTGTTTTGCCTTCTCAGGTTCCCCGGCCAGCCCGATCCCGTCGATGGTCACAGAGCCCTCCGTGGGAGCAAGAATTCCGCTCATCATCCGTAGAGTGGTCGTCTTACCCGCGCCATTGGGGCCGATGAACCCGAAGATCTCTCCCTCGAATACGGAGAGGTTGAGCCGGTTGACCGCTA
>JASEIE010000395.1:0-1044 GCA_030024065.1 Thermodesulfobacteriota bacterium | reverse complement strand
TGATAGACGAGACCGGCTTCGACCTCCGCCGGTATGCCAGACGCCCTTGCCAGTGCTGCCAGCAGGACCGCGTGTTCATTGCAGTCACCGACCCTGTTCCGAAGCGTCTCAAGGGCATTGGGAACGGAGAGAACCGGTCGCTTTTGAATATTCTGATGAACCCAGTTGAGGAGTTTGCTCGCCTTGACCACATCCGAATCTACCTGTGAAACGATCTCCTTCGCTTTCGCTTCAATCTCGGGGTGGTTGGATTGGATAAAAGGAGTGGCCTTCAGGTATTTCGTCCGCTCACGGAGAAATTGTTCCTCCTCTTTTGGGGAAAGGTTTAAAATCGATTCCTTCCGAATGATCAATTCCCTCTCTTTAAAAGCCTGCCTGTCTCCGTTTAAAAATAGCCCTTTCGTTTCCATTCCTTCTATCTTAATCTTCAATTCTTTCAGTTAACCAGCATCCAGTATCGCTTTATTCGCCGTTACGGAGACAATCTCAGCGAGGTCCGCGCTCGATGAAACGGCAACCTTGCTAAATGCCTCCTCCCTGGTTGCCCGTTCCAGTCTGATACCAAGTGATCCCTCCTCCCTTAATACCGTTCCATCTCTTCCGATCCACGCAAACTGAGGAACCCCCATAAAATCGACTGAAACTTTTTTCGCCCTCTCCTCCCGGCTCATCACGGAAATAGTCTCCTCGATGACCACCGTCACTTTCATGGGCCTCTGTGCCATGCTCATCGGGTCAAAGACTTGGAATATCCGGCTATCTCCCGGTTTCAAATTCTCATTCACCATTGATTCAAGTATGCCGGTCGGAAGATAAATCTCTTTTTCGATCGGAAGATCGATCTTCTGCTCGGATCCCGTCGGACCGCTATAAAGAGTGAGAAGGTTGTCCTTCACGCCCCCTCTTGCCTTAAAACGGAAAAGGCTCGATTGCAGTTCAAAGTCGAATGCGGAAAGAGCCAGATGATGATTCAGGTCTCCGATCGTTTTGAACCGGATATCCTGGACCATTCCCAGGGTGTTGATCCGCATGAAGACCGATTCC
>JASEIE010000394.1 GCA_030024065.1 Thermodesulfobacteriota bacterium | reverse complement strand
CCATGCTCTGCACCCAGAACTATCGGCACCCATTCCTATCCGTTATCCCAAAAGCTTTCCCACGGAAAAGTGAGGGGATACCTCTCCGTACCGTTTTTTTTCCGCTGCGCAGGTTGTTCATATTTTTTGCACCCTTGTTGTAAACGATAATTAATCTCTTCGCAAATCCCTTTCAGTAACTCTGTTAACTCCTGGATGGACGAGTTGGGCACCTGGCGCGTCAGGCCAACAGCCCAGATGGCGGCTTGAAGATCCCTGCTGTTTGCCTTAATGGGTATGGCAAAGGCAACCATCCCCTCAATGTACTTTTCTCTGTCATAGGCGATGCCTTGTTTGCGAACTTCAAGAATCTCCTCTTTATAGACCGCCTTATCGATAATGGAGTAGGGTGTATATCTTTTGAGCTCGGTTCTAGCGAGGATCTCGTCGATTCCTTCATTAGACAGCTGTGAAAGCATCGCCTTAATGCCTGCGCCCGCCAAGATCGGCATCTGCGTGCAGATTTCCGATGAAACTTTAATCCCGGTGGCCGAATCCACTTTATCAATAAGAATGGCCCAGCGGTCGGAATGAATCCCTAATAAGGCCGAAAGCTTGGTTTTCTCGTTGATCGTCTCCAAATAAGGATGTGCGGTCTGTATGAGCGCTGAGCACTTCCAAGCCATGTTTGCCAGTACATAAAAGCGTATGCCGAAGACAAATTCGCCGTCGATGATTCAGATTCCCAGGTTCCATTTTTTGCCCTTCCCTTCTATCCGGACCCGGATTACCCGATGGATTCCTATGTGAGCTGATCGGGAAGTGGACCTTTGGGGGGACTAACGGGTTGGTATGTCCGCAGGAGGGGCTGATGACCCGCTCCTGAAGACAAAGGCCTTCCTGCGATGGTCCTGACTTAGGTTCCCAAGCCTGGTGCTGGGATTACGCCCGAACAGATGAGGGGGACACTCCCATATTCTGTGGTCGATTTTCCTTGACAAACGTTTGGCGATCATTTATAGCTATTTTACACTTAGATAATAACTATATTATAATTAATTTGTGGCAAACAAACCTGTGGATATCATGGTACGAAAGAAAAAGCGCAGTTCGGATGTCCCCTTCGCCATGGAAGAACCTCCGTTCACCAGAAAAGCAAAGTTTGAAGTCTATGGCGAAGAGATGATTGAGAAAGAGGTCAAACAGAGCGGGAATAGCGGGCGGGTCTATCTTCCCCCCGAGTGGGTAGGAAAGCATGTTAAGATCATCCGCATCGAATAAATTACCCTGATCTTCCGATCAGGGTAATTTACTTCAAGATGCCCCTCTTTACGAAGTCTTCGCAAACATAATCCAAGCCCAGTTTATCCAACGTCTCTTTGGTAGGAATACCGTCATGATTCCACTCCTTGAATTCATAATACGCGTCAAGCATCTTGGTTTCCATCTCAGGGTCTCTTATCTCCCAATGGTCGGCAGGAGGCTTCTCATCACTTCTTCTTAAGCCTCTTCTTACATTAAGGGCTCTAATCAGATTTCGGTTCCTCCTGGCTATTTCCCATAGTCCGTCTTTATCAAGATCCATCCCGGTCGCAAATGAGATAAAATTCGGTAAATTATAAATGTGATACGGAGGCCTCCCGCCAAATTGGCCTCTAAATGATGACAAAAAGGCGCAGGTCCCAATGGCGTCATCAATGTAATGCATGGTCTCATTCCAATCACAAATGTTGACAGACGCTTCAATAGATGGATGTTGACGTGGCTCCCATTCCAAAAACCATTTTTTAAACCTCTCAGGAGCTGCGTCCCAATTCTTTACAAACTTTTCTCTCTCTTCCTTATCAGCAATGGGCATCTGGGGGTAGGACCCTTCAGTTTGGGTGATACACATCTTTTCACCGGTGGCATACATAAGGAAATAGGGGAAATTTATCATTTTCAGCTTAAGAGGCACCTGCTCAAATTTTTTTATGGTATTATGATCAAATTCTTCTGCGCCCTTACCAATCTGACGGGCTGCCCAATAAATGCCATTGGCCAAAGCATCTCCAATCCCTTCCCGCCTAACAATTTTTTCAACTAGCCAGAAAAATCTTTCCGCGGAGTCGGTCGGAAATCCTGGCAGGTCCTGGTCAGTTAAAATGCCTGCTTCGTAGAGTTCCACGGCGAAGGCGAGAACTTGCGGCATTGAGAATCCGTCCAGTCCGTACTCCTGAGTAACGCCAAGTATGTCATAATTAAAATCCAGCTCTTTATAGGCCGCCATCGCATAGGTAAGTTTGCTATAGCATTTTTGGAAATAGGTTTGCCGTCCCGGGTAGGAAATCGCTTGATGGCAATCCTTCGGACAGTTATAGCAACCCGTCCATCGAAGCCGCACGCTTTCAGTAATCGCCTTCCACTTCTCTTCACGTTCTTTGGTCCAATAACCTTTTACCCGTTCACGCGCATTGCCCCAGGCGAAATTATTGACGTGCCACTCTTCATCATCCTCGTGCGCCAAATAATCCCCACAATAGGGGTTCTCATAAATTTCCTTATGCATGCGGTTGCATATCTCGAAGAGTTCAGCCGGTCGGGCAACATGGATGTCCTTTGTTCCACGAACAGCTATTACCTTTAACCCTTTATCTCCCATGATCACGCCAACCCCTCGAGAGGCGCTGGAGTTGTCGTGTTCGATGGTAGACATATAGACCCTGTTTTCACCGGCCAGGCCGATAGCGGCCACCTGGGCTTTGGGTTCCTTCAACTCCTTTCGAATGAGCGCTCCAGTTTCTAGACCGCCTTTCCCTTGGAGATGGCCGGCATCACGGATTTCTACTTTGTCATTGTTTATCCACAAATAAACCAGACTGGGGGACCTGCCGCGAATGACTATTTTGTCGTAACCGGCATGTTTCAGTTCAGGTCCAAAAAATCCTCCAAATATTGAATGTGAATAAAAATTTGTCTGGGGAGAAAAGGTATCAACAGAGGTACGATTGGAACCGGGAACAGGTGTGCCATCTAAAAGACCGGCGCTGAATATGAGTAGATTATCGGGAGAAAAGGGTTCAACTTCAGGAGGAACCCTATCCCATTGTATCTTCGCGGCAGTCCCCTGCCCCCCCAGATGAAGTTCGGTTAATCTTGGGTCGGTTTCTACCCTCTCAATGTTTCCTCGGGATAGATCAATT
>JASEIE010000393.1:2927-3163 GCA_030024065.1 Thermodesulfobacteriota bacterium | reverse complement strand
CACAGAAAGAGAAGAAAAGGGTAGTGAGGATGCCAATGAGAAGAACGGTCTTCGTCTTTTTCATGAAGAGGTTTGTATGTGAAAAGGGTTATATCCTGATCGTCTCCCCGTCTTTTAATATTCGGAGACGCTTCACCCCAATCCCGAGGAGCTCCCGCTTGATGGTCTTAAAATATTGAGGTTTCAGGTGGGTCACATAAATCTTTTTAGGATTGGGGTCCATCTTTGAGAGTTCC
>JASEIE010000393.1:1200-2917 GCA_030024065.1 Thermodesulfobacteriota bacterium | reverse complement strand
AGCCCAGGGGTCAGATGCCCTGTTTGAATGGCCAGTTCCTCCATCTTTTCCGGAAATGAAACTTCGATGATCAGGCAATCAATCCTTTTGCCTTTTAACTTCTCCCAGGTTGAACTCGTTAGGCCCGTATCGCCCGTATAAAAGACCTTTTTCCCTTTTTCACTCTCAATGAGATATCCTGCCGCCGGAACCGAGTGGCGAACCTTATAGGGAGTGACCGTATAACCATCGGTTTTCATTGGCTGACCCGGTTTGAGGCCGATGAATCCGACAATTCCGTTATCAATATCCGGAATGGCGGTGAAATCCGGCCAGATTGAATTATTCAAGATATTCTTTCTAATAGCCTTCAACACAGGGGGGATACCGATGATATTTACTCTGTGCCAGATATTGCTAACAATGATATTGTCCAGAAGAAATGGAATTCCAATGACATGGTCAAGATGGGCATGGGTGATGAAGATATATTCGACTCTCCTCTGCGCTCTGATATCCAGTGCTTTGGTAAGACTCCCTGCATCAAAAAGGATCTTATCGTCTAAAAGAAAGCCTGAGGGGTTTCTCCCAGGAGATTCCCCTCCTGAACAACCGAGGACTTTTATCTCCATATCCATACTCCTACGATCAAATATAACTTGTCTTAATGGTCTTCTCAAGGGTTTGGTGCTATCCTTTGCGAGGGGCCTTTATCCTGAACGCTACTCTGAAAAATTTGGCCCCTATTTTTTCGAAACGATCTTCTCTTTGAACTCCTTCCAGAATTTTTCATCCGATCTCTGCCAGTTATCTCCCCATCGGCCATTGAAGAATCCCGTCAATTTATCGAGAAGAAGCTTCCACCCGGGAAGATATTCATGCTTCAGGATATCTTCAAGGAAGGGTACTACCTCTCCCAACTTCTCTTTGGGAAGGTAGGCGCGGGCCTTCAACTCGATAGAGCGCTTCAGGGCTTCTGAGGTGAGGGCGTGGGCGGTAAGCATGGCAACAGGGAAGTTGCGACTGACCGCCAGCGTCAACAGGTCGAAACCCCGAACCCCCATGACAACATGTTCCAATGCATCTGATAGGGAATTCTGAATTATCTTCTCAATCTCAAAAGATTCTTTTCGGAAAAACCCCTCTTTTGACCGGGCGATCTCTATCATCTCGTTAAGAAGGAGCTGGGCTTTTCGATTATTCCTTGAGATACGTTCCAATAAGCGTCTCTGATGGTCCGAGATGGGGCCGTAGCGTTCTGTTTTATAGAGGAGGTTGGAGACACTGGTGGAGATGATGGATAATGGGCTGGCGAGGTCATGGATGAAGAGGTCGATCAATCGTTCCCTCTCATTCATTCCCCTGTGCCCCTGGGGCTTCTCTTTCTCTTCTTTTTTCTTCCAAAGGCTAAATTTTTTCAGGACCATTTCCTCCGGATAATGGGAAAGAGACGCAGAAGGTGCTTCCTCCCGAAGCCGAACAATCCTCAACTCCCCGGCAATGGGGACAGGCCGAGATTGTCCCGGGACAGAGATCCCTGTCTGTCGGAAGATAGAGACATCTGCGACTCCCCACCGAGAGATCGAAACCAAAGCGTTTTCCATAGACCTTTATGCGAAGGAGATCGAGCCCCTTACCCCCTGCATTAAAATCATAGGGTCTCTTGGAAGAATACAGGTCCGTCTCCTGAGTGTGAAAGAGACCGTCAAAGATAAATTTTTGATTCTCCTCTGTAATT
>JASEIE010000393.1:0-1163 GCA_030024065.1 Thermodesulfobacteriota bacterium | reverse complement strand
CCCCCTGAGGTTCCAAAAGAATTCGGATCATTCCCTCATCAGGAGTATTTTCAACCGCATTTTTCAGAAGGCCTTCCACCACCTCTTCGAAAAATGCGGGGTCCATGAATATATGCTGGCCATTGAAACCTTCTAAATCAAAATGGATATCCCTATGGGAAGCCCGCTGTTTTACCTTTTCTAAAATTTGGGCAACAAAAGAAGAGAGGGAGATGAATTCCATCGTAGGTTGCCGATCAATGGAGTGGTCTTCAATCCATCCTTTTAAGATATCCCAGTGACCTTTGATGTCAATAGGCATTTCCAAAGAACCCTCGATCTTTCGCCAGAGATGCTCCAATTCATCGTTGAGGGAATCCCCTTCACCTCCCTGATAGGCCCGAACGATCTCATCCGTCTCCTTCTGAATGTCTAAAAGCCGGTTGAGGTGCTTTTCAAGGGCTTTGAAGAATTTTTCACCTTCAACAGGAGGGGTCTGTGTTTGAAGTTTCCGTTTTAAGATCCATATGTTCCCCTTGATGACAGATAGGGGCGTCCTCAATTCGTGAGAGAGGTGGTCGAGGGCTTTGCTTTTGGCTTGATTCAGCCTTTCAAGCTCTCTTTTTGATTCTTCTAAGGCATCCATTTTAGCCTTCTGAAGCTGTGCCATTTCGATGAAAACAGAAACGTGGTTACCAAATATTTTAAGAAAGGCCTCATCCTCCGATGTAAAAACTCCCCCCTTTTTGTTAAGGAGCTGAACGGCTCCCAACCTTTCCCCGGTCTTATTATAGAGAGGCATACAAAGTAGACTTTGAGTGTGATAGCCTGTTTGGGCATCCACATCTCTGTTAAACCGGAGATCCAGATGCGCCTCCTCTAAATTGACTGTCGCGCCGGTCTGGAAGCAATATCCCGCTATCCCGACACGGGATGGCATTCGGATCACCTGTTCACCCATTCCGAGGGCTACAGTGGACCAGAGATCATCGGTATTTGGATCATGGAGAAATAGACTGCAACGATCTGCCTCCATGACCTCACACGCCTTTTGGGCAATCTGTAAAAGCATCTCCTTGAGTTGCAAATCCTGACCTATGATCCGACCCAATTCGAGGAGAGATTGGAGTTTTCGAGCCCAGAGATTCAGTATTTCTTCCCGAGCCTTATCTTCCGTTCTTCGA
>JASEIE010000392.1:958-3173 GCA_030024065.1 Thermodesulfobacteriota bacterium | reverse complement strand
CTTTTTGATCAGCGGTAAAAGCCGTTTTGTCTCTTCCGTCTCGCCGCTGCTGGAGATGATGATCACCACGTCATTGCGGGTGACTTGGCCCAGATCGCCATGGATGGCCTCGGCGCTGTGCATCCACAGGCTGGGTGTTCCCGTTGAGGAAAGAGTAGCAGCAATCTTGCGCCCGATGATCCCGGTTTTTCCCATGCCGGCGACGATCACGCGGCCTTTGCATTTGCTGATCAAATCAACGGCCTTCAGGAAGTTTCTCATCCCCACCCTTTCTATCAATTCACCCACTCTCTCTCTGACCCTCCCATTCTCGTCCCACCATTCCCATATCTTTCGTATAAGCTCTTTGATCTCGGTATAGGGAGGTTCTGCTTTCATAAAAGGAACCAGGACGAAGGAGAGCATGGCCCCTTTCACGATGGGCGCTTTCCCCCCAATCATAATCGTGGCCCCTTTATCGTCTCCGGGCCGGATAGCCTTGGTCATTTTATTGATGCAATGCATACATCTGACGCAATCCTCAGGTTTGAGTTTAAGGTTCTTTGATTTTTCATCCCACTCGAGGGCATTGGTCGGACATTTATCGACAACCAAGGTCTTGATGTCAAATCCATTCTTCGCATATTCTTTGACCCCATTCTGATCGATCTTCAGGCTATCCCTCCAGGTCCCAATAATCGTTAAATCGGCCCTTGCGATGGCGGCCACGCAATCGTTTGGGCACCCTGAAATCTTGATCTTGGACTTATAAGGCCAGCGGGGCCGATGGATCTCATCCTGAAACTCCATGGTCAGATCTTGAACCATATCGAGGGTATTGATGTTCGTCCACTCACATCGAGCGGGTCCGACACAGGCAGTGGGCGTTCTTAATGCTGACCCTGATCCCCCGAGATCAAACCCAGCCTCCGTCAAATCGTTAAAACATGGCTGGAGATGGGCAGTTGTCGTTCCAAGAAGAATAATGTCTCCCGTGGAACCATGCATATTGGTTAAACCGCTCCCATGTTTTTCCCAGACATCACAGATCTTTCTTAAAGCCTTCGTGTTATAGAACCAACCTGCAGGATGATTCACACGCAGTGTATGGAAGGATTCAACATTCGGGAATTTATCCGGCACATCCGAGTACCTACCAATGACGCCTCCCCCATATCCGGTAACGCCAACGATGCCGCCGTGTTTCCAATGGGTTACTTTGTCATTAAAAGAAAGTTCCTGAACTCCAAGTAAGTCCTCCGCTGCCTTACTTTTTTTGGCTGCCCGCTTTATCTCTTTTACATAACTTGGCCAGGGTCCTTTTTCCAGTTCATCTACCAATGGGGTCTCTTCTTTCATCCTTCATTACCTCCTTCCCTTCTTTATATATTTCTAACCCTTTTAAGAAAATCCTAAAAGATTGAATACTTAAAAAGCAATAACTGTGCCATAATAAAACAATACAATGGTCATTGAAAATAAAGATGATTTTCAATAAAATACGAAAGGGAGATACAAAATTTAGATGCAAAAATTATCTTACAGTGCTATATTATATTTGCACTGCCCCTAAAAATTATTCTTAAAGTTTAATGGCAGATTAGGATGAAAAGAATAAGAAATATTAAACTGACAAAGAAGCTCATACTCGGCATCGGCATCATCCTCCTCATCATCTTCAGTTCTATCTCCCTCTTCTTCTATTATTATGTAAAGCACCTCTATATAAAAGAGACTTACGAGAAAACAGAGATTCTCTTCTCTTATATCAATGCCACCGTAGAATATGTCAAGGATGAATTAAGACCGAAGATGATTCATGTTTTACCAAAGGATGAATTTATTCAGGAAGCCATGTCCACAACTTTCATAACAAGGGGTATTACAAAAAGGTTTGTCAAAAAGTTTCCAGAATACAATTATAGAAGGGTAGCCATCGATCCAAGAAATTCTCTGAATATGGCAAATGATCTGGAAAAGGAATTTATTAATAGATTTTCCATGAATCCCAAGGAGGCCAAAGAGTGGAAGGGACTGATTAAAATAGATGGAAAGAGATACTTTGTTCATCAGAAACCTGTCGTCATGGAGGCCCAGTGCCTCCTATGCCATGGCGATCCCTCCTATGCCCCGAAATCCCTCATCAAGATTTATGGAAAGGATCACGGTTTTTACAGAAAGATCGGCAACATAGCAGGGGTGGAATCGGTGACCATACCCATGGATGAAACATTTA
>JASEIE010000392.1:0-943 GCA_030024065.1 Thermodesulfobacteriota bacterium | reverse complement strand
TGGCCTTTTCCATATTTCTCTTGGGCCTCGCTGGGATGGCGGCCACCTTCTTAACCGTGAACTACTTCCATTATCTGGTTCTGGTCAAACCCCTAAAAAAGGTAAGTTCCTTTTTTAAGTCTGTGGTGAGCGGGGAGAGAGGTCTGGATGCGAAGTTTGAGGTGAAGGGAGAGGATGAGATCAGCGAAGTCGTCACTTCCTTTAACCAGATGATCTCTCATCTTAAAAGGTCACAGGATGAACTCACTTTCTCAGAGACGAAATACCGCCACATCTTTGAAGGCTCCAAAGATGCCATCTTCCTTATCGACTGCGAAGGGCCCGTAAGGGATGTGAATCAAGCAGGGATTGAGTTATGGGGATACGAAAGCAAGGAAGAGTTCATAAAAAACGTATTCCTGGATCAACTATTTACCAAGGAGGAGGCGTTGAAAGATTTTCTTGCCCGCATTGAAAAGGACGAATTTGTGAAAGATGATGAAACGATCTTAAGAAAAAAAGACGGGGGAGAAATAAATGTACTGATCACCGCTACCCTAAGGAAAGATGCGGACAACCATATCTGTGGTTATGAGTGTATTGTCAAGGACATTACGGAGAGAAGGAGGATGGAAGAAAGGATGAGAGAGGCTGATAAACTTGCATCCGTTGGACAATTAGCAGCAGGTGTTGCCCATGAAATCAACAACCCATTGACCATCATCCTCGGGTTTACAAGGTTGCTAACGAAGAAATCCTCTTTCGAGGGACAGACAAAAGAGGATCTCAAGGTCATCCATAGTAACGCCGAACTGTGCAAAAAGATTGTGGAGGATCTCCTCAATTTTTCAAGGCAGAAAAGGCCACAATATATCGAGGCAGATATTAATAGAACGATAGAGTCTATCGTCTCCGTTGTGGAGACTCAGTTCAACAATGATGGCATTACAATGGTAAGGAATTA
>JASEIE010000391.1 GCA_030024065.1 Thermodesulfobacteriota bacterium | reverse complement strand
GGGACCAAGGATGGAATATCGGATTCTTCTAAAATTGGAAAAGGCCTTGGCCACCCCGAGCCCGGCGAAGAGCATGAGGATATTGGCCAGAAACATAGCGATGAAAATGGAGTACATCAATTTCGGCTGGTTCATAAAGAGCATCGGCCCGGGCTGAAGGCCGTGGACAAGAAATCCACCGATGATCACGGCAGTGGTAGCGCTTCCTGGGATTCCAAGCGTGAGAAGAGGAACCATGGCACCGCCTGTGGCTGCATTGTTTGCCGTCTCTGGCCCTGCGATCCCTTCTGGAATTCCTGTCCCAAACTTCTCAGGATGTTTAGACCATCGCACCGCCTCTGCATAACCCACAAATGCTGCCGTGGTGGCGCCCACTCCTGGAAGGATTCCAATCCATGTCCCGATGATGGCAGAGCGGAGGACTAACCATTTCATCTTGAGAATTTCCTTGATACGAGGCAGTTTCGTTGAAATTTTTGATAGGAATACCTCTTTCCTCTCTGCCCTACTTTCTGACCTCGCAAGGATTTCGCCAACGGCAAAGGCTCCGATAATCGCCGGAATGAAATTGATCCCTCCGATGAGAGTTTTTCCGCCAAACGTGAACCTTGCATCGCTCGTCATTGGGTCAATGCCGACAGTTGCCATGAGAAGTCCGAAGATACCCCCAATGATGGCCTTTTTCAATCCCTTTCCACTTAAGGAAGCAATCAGGGTAAGGGCGGTGATAGCCAGTGCAAAATATTCAGGCTGGGAAAAGGTCAAGGCAACTTTTGCCAGCAGGGGAGAAATCAGGGTCATGATGATGACACTGAAGAGCCCTCCCAGACAGGAACAGATGATGGCAAATCCCAACGCCTGAGCCGCCTGTCCCTTTTTTGCCATTTCATAGCCATCGAAGACCGTGGCTGAGGCCTCCGGGGCGCCAGGGACATTGAACAGGATGGCTGAAATAGATCCACCATAGGTCCCTCCACAATAGACTGCTGATAGCAGTGCCAGGCCATTAACCGGACTCATTGCGAAAGTGAAGGGGATGAGTAGGGCTGTTCCCATGGTAGAATTAAGGCCTGGAACAGAACCCAATGTCACTCCGAGAAGAACCCCGCCCCAGATAAACAACAGGGTAATTGGATTGAATATGTTCTGTATGGCCCCTAACCAGACATCCAGCATATTGATATCTCCATGATTCTGTACTAATAGAAGAGATGGCTGAAATCGAGAAAGATCGACTGACCTCTAGGAAGAGGGACATACATGGCTTTTGTAAAAACCCAGACGATAAGAACGGTGATTCCGATCGGTACACCGAATATCCATATTTTTTTCCTCTCTCCGAGAAGGTACATGAAGGCAATCAGAAAAAGTGGCGTGAGGATGATGAAACCGAAGATCTGCATCAATATTAAGTAGAGTACGATGAAACCGATTGCAAAAAAGAATCTCACCTTCCCACTATCGGCTTTTGACGTCTCTTCCTTTTCTGAATCTCTCTTTTTTCTCTCACGAAAGGCATCTACTGCTACCAAAAAACTGAGAGCCATCAGGCAAATGAGGAGAAACTTGGGCCAATAGGCAGGCCCAAGTTTCCCATAGACCTCATGTCCTTCAAATTTCATCGATTCAAAATAAAGGTAAAGGGCGCCGAAAAAAACCACGGCACTTGTAATGATCTCACCTTTAAACACAGTCTCACTCCCGAGTCTTATTTCTTTTTAAGGTACCCAAGTTCATCAAATATCTCCTTATAATTCGCATATTCCTCATCCCAGAATTTCCCGTACTCTTTCGGCCCCTTCCAACCTTCCCGAAGGTCGAGGAGGCTTGCATGGGCTATTGCTTTATAAGAAGAATGATTCGCGGCCTTTTGGAAGACATCAGCGAGATAGTCGATAATCTCCTGAGGCGTCCCTTTTTTAACACAAAGCCCTCTCCACCTGCCCATGGTGATATCGTAACCCAGCTCTCTCCCAGTTGGGACATCCGAAAATTTTTCCACTCTCTTCTCTGTAAAGATGATCAGAGGTCTCAACTTCTTCGCTTCGATCAGTGACATAATCACGCCCGGTTCTTCGTGAAGGATGTCAATATGACCCCCTAAGACAGCGGCATGGGTTTCAGGAGCGGCATCAAAAGGAATATACTTCACATTAATCCCTGCCTTCTTGGCAAAGAGCATGATGATGACTTCGTCTGGGCTCGCTGCTGTCGTTCCCGTGAACTGAAGCTTACCAGGATTTTCCTTAGCATATTTAATCACATCTTGAATGGTTTTGAATTTGCTTTCCGCTCTCACATAAAACATGCTCAAATCCTGCTGGATATTGCAGAGGGGTGCAAACTCTTCTTTATAATTCTCTCGGCCGAAAATGGTGTTGATGAGCTGCTCGGGGCTGAAGTTGTAAATGGTGTAACCATCGGCTGGCTGAGAGAGCACGTAAGTAGATGCCTTAACCCCTGCACCCCCGGTCAGATTCGTGACATTAATGGGAACCTTTAAGGTGCCTCTGGCCGGCATCATCAAGCTTCTGACGAAGATGTCACTTCCCCCACCCGCCCCATATTGGACGACCACCTCGATGGCACGCGTAGGGTAGTCCTTTGGCTTGGCCTGACCCCAGGAAAAACCTGCAAAAGACAAAATAAGGACCGTGATGATTAGAATGGTGTAGATAGGTTTCGCTTTCATAATGTCTCCTCCTTTCTTTTTTTTAATTAGTTCATCCCCTTGAGCGGAAGACTTACCGCTCAAGACTCTTCATAAGCAGTTCCGCTTTCTCCTTGTACTCCATCTTCTGGGTTACCACGTGGAGCCTTGCTCCAAATTTCTCCTCACAGAACTTACCTAAAGTCTCTATTGTCTTCTGGCTACCGGTCACGGGTAGAAATGGCCAAAAATAGGTTGGGATCCCCATGGCCACGGTCCACGTAGCCCTGGCCACTGCTTTGGTTCGGTTGGCCTCAGGAAAACAGGCCACGATCGGAAATTCTTTGATAGGCTTTTTTCCCAGGTTTGCCATGTCCAGCAAAAAATCGGTCACGCCGCTATTTTCGCAACTCCCGAGATCGACCACTGCCGGGACATTCTTCCCCAGAGAAGCAAGCAGAGCCAATAACCCCTTGCCACAACTGGCATCACGCTGTTTGGGATTTAATAACCCGAATTTGGCAAGACCCAC
>JASEIE010000390.1 GCA_030024065.1 Thermodesulfobacteriota bacterium | reverse complement strand
TGGTTACAGGTCTTAAAGTAGATGACCTCCTAATTGAGGAGGACAAGGTTAAGGGAGTCAAAATAGGAAAAGAGGAATTTAACTCCGATGTGGTCATTTTGGCTGATGGCGCAAACTCCCTTTTGACTCAAAAGGCAGGGCTACGGAAAGAATTTTCCCCAGGGGATATAAAGCAAGGTGTTAAAGAAGTCATCCAATTGCCCCGAAAAACCATTGAGGAACGGTTCAATCTGAAGGGCAATGAAGGGGTGGCGATGGAATTTGTAGGTTCATGCACTAAAGGCTTACCAGGGGGAGGGTTTCTATATACGAATAAGGAAAGCCTTTCACTCGGGGTTGTGGTTCAATTGGGTGATCTCGTCAAGAACCATATAAAAGCCTCAGATCTTTTAGAAGAATTTAAGACACATCCTGAGATTGCCAAGCTCATCGAGGGTGGTCAAACGTTAGAATACTCGGCTCATCTCATTCCAGTGGCTGGTTTGGGAATGATGCCCCGCCTATATAGGGACGGTCTGCTCGTGACCGGTGATGCAGCCGCTTTATTACTTGGGACAGGTTTAATTCTGGAAGGATCGAATTTTGCAGCCGCTTCAGGGATGGCTGCTGCAGAAACGGTGAAGATAGCTAAAGAAAAGGAGGATTTTTCCGAAAGAACTCTCTCTCACTATCAACAGATTCTTGAGAAGAACTTCGTTCTACAAGATTTAGAAACTTTCAAAGAAGCACCCAAATTTTTAAAAAATACTAGGATTTATCATCTCTATCCAAAACTTATGATTGAGATTGTCGAAAGGATCTTTCGAAACAATGGAGAGCCTCGAAAAGGGACTTTTCGGATAGTAAGAGAAGTTCTGAAAGAAAACATCTCAATCTGGCAATTATTCTCAGACGCCATGAAAGCGAGGAAGGCGATTTGAAGGTCGAAGAAAAGCTGGCCTTAAACAAATTTGATGTTGATAAGGAAGTTCATATTACTGTGAATGAAGAAGAGTGCAGGAATTGTTCCATGAAACCTTGCATCTATGCCTGTCCGGCAGATTGTTTTGTATTGAGGGAGGATCACATCACCTTCTCTTATGAAGGGTGTCTGGAATGTGGGAGTTGTCAAATCGTCTGCACTAAAGGTGCCATTAATTGGACCTATCCCAGAGGAGGTTTTGGTATCCATTACCAATATGGTTAAAGGAGGAGAGATGGAGATCATCGTCTGCATCAAACAGATTCTTGACCCAGATTTGCCACCGGCAAAGTTCATGGTCGACAGCGAGAGAAATAAAGTGATTCCGTCGGAAGGGATTCCCTTCGTTATAAACCCCTATGATGCTTTAGCCGTAGAAGCTGCTCTAAAAATAAAAGAGGAGAAGGGAGGGAAAATCACTGTCATTGCAATTGGGGATAAATCTACTGAGGATATTGTGAGGAAGACTCTGGCAATGGGGGCCGACGAAGGCCTGATCATTTCTGATCCAGTCTTTGAGGAATCAGACGGTTTTGCAGTGGGTTACATAATTGCCCAGGCCATTAAGAAGATCAGTAGATATGATTTGATCCTCTGTGGACGCCAGGCGGCAGATTGGGATAGAGGGATGGTAGGATCTGTGGTTGCTGAATATCTGGGGATCCCTGTAGTGACACGGGCAAAGGATATTAAAGTGCTTAATGGAAGAGGAGTTGTAGAGCGAGTGACTGCGGATGGTTTTGAAACTTTTGAATTAGAACTTCCGGCATTGATCACCGTTAGTAGCGAGTTGGGGCAGGCTCGACTCCCTTCAGGATGGGGAATCATTAAGGCAGCCAGTAAGGAGATTTCAATATGGAGTGGTAAGGAGATCGAAGCCGATACTTCGAAAGTTGGGGGAAAGGCCTCTCGAAATCAGCTCATGAGGCTCTCTATTCCATCCTATAATCGAAGGTGTGAATTCGTTACAGGAGAAGATCACAGCGAAATTACCGCCAAACTGACTTCTAAGTTAATGGAAAGGAGAACCCCATGAATAATTTAAGAGGGATCCTAGTAGTGGGTGAGACAGAAGGAGGAAAGCTTAGCCCTCTCACCCATGAGCTCTTAGGAGGAGCAAGAGAATTAGTCAAGATACTTGGAGAAGAGGTGAGCCTTCTTCTCATTGGCGAAAAAATAGCATCTGTTGCTCAAGAAGATATTTCCTTTGGGGCGGATCAGATTTTTGTTGTTGAGAATCCACTCTATCCAAATTATAACCCTGATTCCAATACTCATTTAATCTGTGAAGGATGTAAAAAAATAAACCCACGTTTATGCCTTATGGGTCATACGGATCAGGGAAGGGAGGTAGCTCCGAGGGTTGCATCGAGATTGGAAGCAGGCCTTTGTATGGACTGTGTTGAGATCAAATGGGATTCGAAAGGGCAATACTTCATCCAATTCAGACCAGTCTATGGTGGTAAGGCCATGGCAGAAATAACTTCCATTCCTGAAAATATTCAGATAGATACGGTGAGAAGAAAATCCATGAGTCCCATTTCACCCTCAGTTGAGCACAAAGGGGAGATAGTGGATCTCACCAATGAGATCGATCCTCCTATAGTCAGAGCAAAGTTGATCAATCGAAAAAAACAAGAAAGTGAAGGCATCGACCTAGAGAAGGCGAAGGTCATTGTAGCTGGAGGCGGTGGGGTAGGAAGCAAGGAAGGGTTTGAAATGATCAAAAAGCTGGCCGAACTTCTAGGCGGAGCAACCGGGGCAACACGAGTCCCTGTGGATGAAGGATGGGTTGCTCATAGCCTGGAAATAGGACAAACGGGTAAGATTATAGCCCCCGATCTCTATATTGCAGTTGGAATCTCAGGTGCCACCCAGCATATCACAGGTATACTCGGTTCGAAATATATAATAGCTATTAATAAAGATCCTGATGCTAATATATTTAAAATCTCTAATTTGGGAGTAGTGGCGGATTACAAAGAGGTACTGCCAAGAGTGATAGAAAGCTTAGAGACTTTGATTCAATAAACATTCGGAATGAGGGTATGCGGAATATGGAGATGAAAGTATTAAAAAGGTGAGTTCATCAAGCATCTTGGCATCGATGAGAGAATATTGTGATATTATGAAGAAAAATGACGGGTATAAAGGTGAAAGGCTACGTTCAAAACAGTTGCCTGTCCCATTTTTCTATGCACATATTCCCATCTTTCTGATATATTTAAATTATGAAAATAATTGATTCT
>JASEIE010000038.1 GCA_030024065.1 Thermodesulfobacteriota bacterium | reverse complement strand
ACAGAGATACCCCCCTTTGTCCTTCTAATTGTCTCGGATAATCGCTGCCTATCAATTTTCCCAAGCCCAGAAATGGTGTTCATAGTATATCATGAGTGCTTAATTTCATATTTTAAATGAATTATAGCGCATGAAATATACTTTGTCAAGGGAAATACATTAGGAATGCCAAATTTCACATAATAATGGAATTATGACATATTTAATATATTTTACTATCAAGCAGGCAAAATCAGACGATTCATCAAGATCTGTGTTAGTTTAAATAAAGTTTGGAGTATTTTACATGGCTTCGGCCTATAATTTGTCCCACGCTTCCAAAACGAGGCGGCGGGTGCGGTATTCGCCGTACTGCTTCTCTTCCTTCTCTTTGAGGACGCGGAAGGTTTCGCCGGGTAAATCAGAATTTTATGAGTTTTTAGGTTTCCCAAATCTTTTTTGATTTTGGGAAAGGACAAAATTACAGGTGGAACATTCTTTTTAGAATTGACTTGAGTACCTCTGTATCTTTTGCCTCTAATGTCCCTAACTTCCTTATAATAAATCGCTTTTCAATTGTGGCCTGTTTGCCAAGCCGAATATATGACTCAGCAAGAAGACCACTTTTTTGCCAATCCAGTATTTTATAATCAGTTTCAGTTGTGTATTCTTGAGTGGTAATCCTTGCAAGAAGGACATCTTGGTCACGGGAATCGTATAAGACAATGGCTGGCCTTTTTGATATACCCTGGAAGTCGGTATGCGGAAACCCTATAAGTACAATATCACCGAAGTTATACGTTGTCATAGATCGTGTCTTTTTCTGAATATCCTTTCAGAAACTGAGACATCGACATTTTTTCCCATGCCATCTCTTCTTCATCAACAAGAAGCATCACTCTGATCTTTGAATCCGATTTTAGTTTACTTTTCAAATCTTCGGGGATTGAAAGGTGCCCGTCCGGTAATACTTTCCCTTCGTATTCATAAGCCTTCATCTACTTCCTCCAAATTGACTTTTTAATTATTATATCACATCTTGGACCTACAATGCTAAATTCCTTTTATCGCTCTTTTCGCTACCTGTCCTCCGTAGTCCCGCAAGGCGGGACGCAGGAGGATGCGCTCTGCGGTTTTTGTCTCGGATTTTCGCCTTACGCCTAACGGTCGAAGAGTAACGCTATGCGCATTGCGCTCTGCACTTTGCGTGCATTTGGAACGGCCAACTTTTTTATGGATGGCACCGAATGTCAATTTCTCAAGCCTGACCCCAAAGTCACTCCCGCATTCGGATTCTTTTTTGACTTCATCTACTAATTTCCCCTATATACATCCTTGGGATAGAGAGGATAGTGAAGTTCGTTACGGTGAGGCCATAAACCTTGGCATAGTTGGTATCAAGTTCAGCCCCAAGGTGATACCGCAATCTTGTTCCTATTGAAAGGGTGGAGTTAAATTCCATGCAGAAAATAGAACCGTGCTGTTTTCTCTGCTGGTAGGAGGCGGTTTACCCTGTTGCTTCGGCCAGATTTAATTCTTCAATGGAGGAATGCTTTCTCCACCCTTTCACATTAACCAGAACCACTGGCTGGTCTGGCTCCCGATTCTTCAAGGAGGTCTCTTTATGCCACCTGTTAAAATCATCCTCCCCCTTAATCTGAAATATGACCAGGGCATTGGTGGGTATTTTCTCTGCGAATTCCTCATTCTCCATTAAGTATCTATGGAACTCTGTTGAGACCATTGCTAAAAAATTTGTGTAATCATTCATTTTGCACCCCTTTTAGGAATTCCTCTTTATATTTTAGCCAATTTTCATTTATCTCCCAATCTCCAAAGGTTAAAGCACTCTCAAAACTTAAGTCCAAGGTTATCTTTGTTTTATTGCCTTTTATATCATATTTATCCACATGTGAAAAGCGATGAGAGCAGTCATATCTTACGACTACTTTCCACTCTCCCCCAACGTTTACTTCTAATTGAACAGCAAAATATGTAACTTTCCCTTTTTCAGTTTCATGATAATGGCGTTTTCTTACGCCTTCACCAAAAACAACGAGAATATCAACTACTTTGGCCATGCTTACTTCCTCTTCCCCTCTTCAAACCCTTTTGATGCGGTATTCGCCGTACTGCTTCTCTTCTTTTTCTTTGAGGACGCGGAAGGTTTCGCCGGAGAAATCGGGACCATAAACTTCATTGGGAAATAAAAGTCCACGCAAATTAGTGTTCCGAGGAAGTGCTTTATTCCGCCTTTATATCGTCCTGCAAACCCAACTCCCGGAGGGCGATTTTGGTTTCCTCGATCTTTTGTGTTGAAATCCCTCCCTCGGGGGAAACTTCAACATTGATTGTGATTTTCAGCCCTTTGCCTCCGGCAAATTTTGATAGAACCTTCGTGTAAAAATTCATCCATTTTTGTGCCGGTACCTCCCCATTCCATAAAAGTTTATTAATTCCTTCAACTATGGATTGGGGTGGTTTTGGTGGAATCGTTCCTTCCTTAGCGATAGTTAGATTAACCGATCCAGTGATCCCTCCAACGGTTGCCGCAATGACAAAATTGCCCTCATCCTTTTCTGCTGCAAAGACTCCATTCTTATCTATTATCCCGCCAGTGGCTTTCCACATAACTTCCCCGATAGCAATTTCACGATTGTGCTGATCCAACCCCTTGACTACATAAGCCTGCTTCTTTCCCGGTTCTATCCGCGCATCTTGGGGAGAAATGAAAATGGAGGTAAGTTTTGGTGGCTCGATATGCTTCTTGGCCTCTTCAGCAGTTATGATATACATATCTTCGGAAATCTCAATTTCTGTCGCAGGAAGACTTTTCCCAAAATAGAAAGGCTTATAGACTCCGTTTTTTGTTTTGCCGACATATCCAATGATTCCACCGGCCACGCCCCTTGAAATCGTGTCTTTTATGCTCTCTGGGTTCAGTAAGCGGGGAAATTGCGGTGAGGCAAAAAAAGCATCTCTAACATTTTTGGTACTCCATTCCTTGAAAGCGGGTGGCCAGTGTTTAACTAAAAAATTTGGACTGGGATCCTTTTCAACTTCTCCATCTTGTCGTAATCGGTTTAAGATGAACGTCAGCATATTTTCTGCAGCGCTTGAGTGAACAAGTCCCCAATCTGCGACACGAAAAGTATTGTCTTTGTTAAGGAGTCCTATATTCTTATACGAACGCCATACACATTCCTTTAGATCACGTTGTGATTTTTTGAGGTTCTCTCCAAGCTGGCGTTTCTGGGTATCATCAAGACGAAGTTCATCTACTTCATCGCGGATGTCTTCCCATGCGAGAACTTTCCGTGCCTCCTCCCTCAGAGATGCATCACTATCAGGGATGGCCCAGATCAAGCCACTCTTAAAAGTACGGGCTGATAAACCATATTCTCGTGTCATTGACTCAACAAGGCCCAAGGTTTTTTTGTCTTGCATATTTTGATCAGGTGAAAGCACTACAAGGGTAAGAACTGCCCGATCAGGTATTTGACCGCTCTTTTCAGGGAAATAAATCCGTTCTACCCCTGATCCGGCTGAGAAGACCGTTTGGATCTCTGACCGGAGACGTTCATCAATCTTGGATGGCTGTATGCTGGCGCGGCGATCTGACAGAATCTTATTTAAGTTTGGCGATAGACTGAACCGATAACGATTCTTATCTATGGAGAGGAAGTAACAGGACGTTCCCAGTGCTTCCAGGACTGTTTCCACATTCCCGATGTCCACTTCTGGTTCTGCTACTGCCAGCCGGATCTCGGGGACAGTTGCTTCGGCATGGATTTGGCCCCCGTTGGATTCAAAGAAGATAGCCGTGGATACTTTCCTGTGGAGCCGGTTTTTCTTGATGCTATCCACGGCTTCAGCATCAAGGCGAATAGCATGTGAATCCTTCTTCCCGCAAATATCCGTGGTTACCGGTCCCTCAAGTTTGTCTTCTCCTAATTGCTCAAAAGTAGCAGCGCGGAAAAACGGGTCTTCCAAAGGTGCTGTTCCCAATCCAATGAGTGGGTCACGGTGAGCTCCCTTGAATCCTTCCTGGTAGGCTTTAGACACCCATAAGGCTAACAATCGTAGAATGCCTCTTGTTCTTTGAAAGCGAGGTAATCCCTGCCACTTCCTCTCGAATACTGAAAGGACCATCGGATGAAAAGGATAGGTGTCTAAGAAGGCTTCACGCGCTTGATCTATCGGAAACCATTGGGGGACCTGATGGCGATGCTCTACAATCCACTCGGAAAACGCTGAGGCAGCTTTCTTCGCATCGTCGGGGATACCGCCCCATTCAAAGAGGCGGCGGCGTATTATCTCAGATGTTTCTCCTTCAGCAGACAGAATAACCGCTTTCCCCAATCGTTCGAGCATTTTGCTGTAACGTTCAAAATCTGCAATATCATCGCTTGTCATCTCTATCAGCATCGAGGGAATAGAAACACAGAGGACAACCCGATCAACCCCTCTGGCCTGTTCACACAGGTTCTGAATGAAGTTGTAAAGCTGGCCTGCCATTCCCGTTTTCCGATTACGTGATATAAAGTTAACCAATTCATCGATCAGGATAAGACAGGGTTTTTCTTTGGGAAGAAACTTCCTAATGACGTCTCCTGCGGGAGCAGTCATTTGGAGGTCATGCTCAGCCACTATCGAAAAAGCCTTTTCTCCTCCAAGTTGAAATGCAATTTCTCCCCAAGGTGTCTTTCTAAGGGGTGTCCCATCATCCCCACCTCGCCCCCTGATGGTGTCAAATTCTGTTCCCACGAAAACGGCCGTTTCTGCCTTGGGGATAGATGAAGTTCCTGCCGCCTCCAGAATCCGTCGCACTCCAGACCATTTCTCTGAAGCAGGGCCATGTTTTGTCAAGTGGTATAACAACGTAAGGCCGTGTGTTTTTCCTCCCCCGAATTGAGTGATCATATGAAAAATTGCAGAGGTTTCAGTTTTTTCTCCAGACAGACGGCGGATAACTTCAGCGGAAAAGCTTTTTAGTCCCTGAGTGAGGTAGGTTCTCTCAAAAAAACGTTCAGGCACTTTGTAGTTATCAGGAGCGCGTCCTTCACGAACCTGATCGAGATGAACGGCAAACTCCGCAGCATCAAGTGGCTTGCCTTGGCGGAGGTCTTCGCGGGGCGTAACGACTTTGTACCAGGGTTTCAGTGGCATATCATTCCTCCCGATCGATGGCCAGACGGACTCTCAGCCGGTTGGACTCAGCCGTAACAATTGCTCCGGCCTTCAGATCATTTTCATGCAGCTTGATTACGCGTAGGCAGGTAGTGGCCTGCTGGCTGGTTCCAAGATTGACAAGACGGATAATCCCTGTGTGAGGCATACCGCGGACAATAGCCAATTCTCCAAAATCCTTGTCGAGAGTGACCAGTACTCGCTTTTCGCGGTGGGCACGTTCAAGAATTTCGTCATCCCCCGGATCTTGGGGCCACTCTCCTGCCCAGACCACATCATGACCTTCAGCCCATAATTCTTTGCAGGCTCCGCCCCATACACATGTATCCAGGAGGAGCTTCATGTCCCTGTCTCCATCAGGAACGGTTCTACCCTTTCATGACCGACTAACCGGCGGGCATAAACGAGGCAGGCCTTAATGTCTTCCATCTCAAGCCAGGGGTATCCTGCCAGAATCGTTTCGGGTGTATCTCCTGCTGCAAGCATCCCAAGAACATGCTCCACAGCAAGCCGTCGGCCCCGGATAATTGGTTTACCGCCAAAGATTTTTGGGTTGACAGTGATTCTTTCTAATAGTTTATTCTCGTCCATACGTTACCTCACTTATAACGGGAGTGTTACGTGATGATTGTATCGTCAAAGCTACGGACATAAATATTTCCCCCTTGCTCAACCTAATGGAATTATAACAAAAAAAGCCATTCGAACCCTAACCCTTTTTTGCCCGACAGCATATAGAGTGGATCCACTCCATTTGACCCACCCTATTTTCTCCCTTATCAAAGAAGATGGAATGTTCCTGTATTGGTATCAAGTTGCCACCACTTGAAGAATCCATAAGGGAATGTGGCAGAACTATCCCGGCTACCTACAACTAATAATGTTTCTCCCTCAAGATTTATACGGTTTATCAGTCCCATGGCATAGATCACTTCATCGCGAAGAAAACTTATAAGTCTTGAACCCTCATCTGCGCTTCTCCGATAGCAAAAGACGATTCGCAAATCGGCCCGCACACAAATAACCTTCCAAAGGGAATAAGCTATCCGGTCGTCATCCTTGCTATTTTCCAGCTCCAGAACTGCAACCGGGAATCTCCAACGCTTTTCCCCATCTTGAAACGCCATGACATCCAAAGCCAAATACTCACTCCGTGAAACAGGGAGCATTTGAAGGTAATGCCCTTTTGCCGAAGCCTGCCACCCCATTGATTTGCTTGTTTCAATAACAACAGAAGTTAATGCTTTAGTCCAAACGCTAAGTCGTTCTTGTAAAGCTGCCTCTTTAAGAAAGGGTGAATATTCGTGCTGCTGAATTATTTTTAGGAAAGCTGATTGCCACTTTTCAGCTAAGTTTTGGGTCATCAAAATCCCAGGCCCTTCTTTCGCGCCAGCACTCCATCTACCCAGCGCTTTTCATCACTGCTTTTGGGGTAGAGAGCTGAGAGTGCTTGAGCCAATCGCCAAAAGCGCTGATCATTTCCAGCACCTTCTTCGACTAAGAATCGCTTTAATGCTTCACTACGACCTGCCGCAAAAAGGATCATACTCTGATGAAGACGGTCAAGAACCGTTGATCCCGCCCTGGGTGCGGATTTGGTTCCCCACCCATCTTTTGTCTCAATATCCTCGATTTCCTTCATGAAGCCAAGCTTCAACTGTGGCTCCTTCTTTTTTCGTTTTCCCCCGGGAGCCTGCGCTTCATCCTTTCCGAAGAGGTATCGTGTCCGTTCAGAAACGGGTAATAATCGTGCGGTATCGCCCTTGACCTCAACAACTGTGCTGAGTTTCTCTAAATGTGCACCAAGCCCCTGGGCAATTTTTCGGGCAGCATCATATTCCAGGGCGTACCCACCTATAGCTTTCTTTGCTTTTTCCGATTCATCCTCGTCATCGATCTCGTCATCCTCCTTGGATGATTTTCTCTTACCATTCCCATTGTTTCCGGTAGAAAGGGTCCACAGCCACATGGCTGTTAAGCGCGCATCCTCCTCGAAGCCGGTGGCGTCGGCGCCAGT
Source organism: Thermodesulfobacteriota bacterium (assembly GCA_030024065.1). Next base: position 9,019 of record JASEIE010000038.1, on the reverse strand, counting down.
AAAAATCATAGTGAGCGCTTCCTTGGCGACGGCGGCCCAGACCTGCTCCAGGTATTCTTTGAGCGTGACAGCCTCACCGCTGCCCTTCTCCACACGCGAATAGCGGGAGAAGATTTCGAGGGCCGGACCGAGACACGCGAAGATAGCATCCGCACCCACGACGCCTTCCTCCCCCAAGCGTGGCATCCATTCGTGAATACGGTGTGGCAACTCGGCCAGTACGTCGCGCCAATCGCCGATATTATCGGCGCGGACGGAGCCATCGGGATTCTCACGTGGGCGGCAAAACAGGTGTATAGAACTTGCCAATACCGCAGAGTCATTGGCCCTGAGCCTCGATCCTTTCTCTGTATCAATAGGCCAGGAACCCGTAACAATCCATCCCGCATCCAGCACGGCTTTAAGAAGGGCCTCCCATGCTGAGGTTTCTTTGTGCGCAAAAATGACCATCAATGCCCCTGCTGGTTTTACAGCACAACGGGCCGACAGGAAGCTTTCTCGAATCTTATTCTCAAACCAATTCTTCGTGCGAATTTTGTACCTTGGGTTACGCTCGGCCAGTTGAACGATTTCCTCGTCTTTAGGAGTCAACTCCGAATCCGTTGGAAAGGTCGCAATACCTCGAAGCATTCGGCGAAGCCAAACATAGAAGAAATCAGAGCAATCTGCGTAAGGCACAACATCGTAATAAGGGGGATCTGTCGCCAGCAAATCAACTGAGTCTTCAGGCAACGTGCTGTTAAGAGCGGAGATTTGCTGCGCTGTCCCGGACTGATATGTATATGAGGAACAGTAATCCAAACCCGACACATGCTGCGATAATGAGTATGGGTAACCTCCAGCAAGTTCATCTATAAGGGGATTTGCTTCAATGAAATCCATTTTCATAGGAAGACTTTGCCCTTGGATAAATGCAGACTTGATTCCTTCGGTGAGGTATGTGGCAATATTGCACTGATACTGAAATGCATTCGAGACAGACAACGCAAGGCATTCTATGATTGCGGATGCGAAAGCGTCGTCTCGGATTTCTCCCTTCACCACAGTGGCTGCACGGCGGACTGTTTCAGTAAAGATCAAGCTAGAAAGAAGTTGCCGGCGGTGAAAGAGCTTACACCACTCGTCCACACCATAAACCCGGACATTGAATATGCTACGTAGGTATGGTAACTCCTCGTGTGGTATGGCGGGTATGCCGCTGAATGTTTTACTCTTCCATTTGGCTAGTGCGTCGTCCGCCAGGCCCAGATTCTTTAGATCTCTATCGTTGGGTTGGCGGTATTCGCGACTTCCGTCCTGGTTCTTCATACAGACAGCCAACATGTGAAAACCGAAACCGAGGTCATTTGATTGTATTGAAACTCGCTTCCTTGGTGTCGTGAAACCGCATAAAGGACAAGTGACCGAAGATCGTTTAGAAGTGCCTTCGCTTATGCCTTTCGCTTCATTCCCATAGACCACTTCGGTTTTTAGTCTTCCGTTCGGATAACTAATTTTCATGGAGGCTTCCGAACCACGCCGTAAGCTTATGGCTGCACTCTTTATTATTGGCACAGTGACTCCACAGCCGGGACCTTCACACTTGATTGTTCTCGCCCACAGGAAACCAATTGGCGTGGCCCCATTTGCTTCTTTAGGATAGAAGGAAGATAGTTCCCTTTCGGCTTGCTCCCTTACCCAAGCGCCCCATTTGCGAACCTGATCAGCAAGGCTTTTACCGTACTTCGGTATGTATTCCAGAACGACTTTGTTTAGCAACACAGCTAATGGATTCAGATCGCTGGCGAAAACATCGGACCCGATGCGAAGAGCCTCCACAGGGATTGCCCCGCCGCCGGCAAAGGGATCTACAACAAGCGGCTTGGTGCCGGAGGCGCCACCCAGAGCTTCGTGGGCGGCCTGGGTGAGGGCGCGGCTGGTATCTAGAAACTCCTTAACTGTGGAGTTGTCCCAGTTGGAAAAGTCGGCAATGAAATCGAGTAGTGCACGGCGGAGTTCTTCGGCGTTGTCGAACCTTTTCGGGTTCTGGCGCGCCGCCTCGAATCGAGGGCGACTCTCAGCGCTGAGCAAAGCCTGGCGTTCGTGGGTCGTCCATTCGACCATAAGCTTGCGGGCTTTGTCGCGAAAGGCGAGCGGACAGAGTGGGTCTACAGGGTCCGGCCAGAGCGCCGCGCAGATAACTGCTCGGCATGCAGCCAGTGGCCGTCTTGCCCACCAGATATGAAGTGTTGATATATGCCCATGGCGGATAGATTTTTCTCGCCGTGAATGGGCAGAAATCCGTTTGATCGGAAGGTCTACTTCAATAAGGCGTTTGGGATAAGTCACTTACTGCTCCACTCTTTGAATTTGCTTTGCAGGTCTTTCAAAAATTTGCCAAAGGATGCATTTGCTCTTTCCATACGTTGCAGGTCCATTGCATTAACAATATCTTCTGTATATTCTACCCCGCCGAGAGGAGGAATTACTCCCGCATTCCGCATTGCATTGAGTAACAATTGCTTAAAACGGTCTCTCGAACATTTTTGATCAGGCTTATCACACCCCTTTCCCAAGATCGTTTTGAATGCAGCCGAATCCAGAAGCAGCCATCGTTCAATATGAGGATCGGGTATAGCATATACCGTAAAATTCTTGAATTTGTCATTTATTTTGTCAATCTCCCGCCTCCGTTTTGCATATCTCTTAGAATTTGCATCTGTTGCTACAATTAGGAGGTCTGGCAATCCCTCCCTTGCATGTTCCAGATCGCGCAAGAAAATCTGGAATTCAGTGACGACTTTTCCATGACCACCGCGTGCATTCCGAGGCGTGATTTTAACTGGAACATCGCTCTCCCGGGAGAGTCTCTCAACCAATGACTTCACAAATTCTTCATGCACATAATCGTCAGCAAAGAGGACAATGCTAAGCATCAAAATCTCCCCGTAATATCCGTCCGGAAACAGATAGTTCTTCGTCCAAAGCCTTATCGATATCATCCCGTCGCTTCAAAGACCCCCATGTGGTAAAAGGCTCTATAACAGTATGCTTATTCTCTTTTCGGCAGACAAAGAGATTTTCATCGGCAAAGAGATCGGGTAAAATCGGTGAATGAGTCGTTACAATAAGCTGTGTCTCCCCAGTTAGCGCACGATTTTTTAACAAATCGGCGACCATGCGAATCCGACGTGGATGGATGCCATTTTCAGGTTCCTCAAATCCAATGAGAGAGGGAGGAGCCTTCGCCCCTCCAAGAGCTAACAGTCCTAATACCCGTAAAGTGCCTTCGGACAGGATGCGGGCTGGAATAGGGGTTTTCCCTTCCAGAAGTTTCAGTTCCACTTCCCCAAGATCATTGACACCTACGTCAATATGCGTCACAGTCGGAATAATCATTCGGAGGGCTTTTTCCACTGCCTTAAACTGCGGTTCATCAAGGGCGCGCAGCGTATTCAAGAAAGAGGCAAGTTCCTCACCCATTGGTCCGATATGGTGCACTTCCTTAACAGAGGTCGGGGCCCGCATTCGCTCCCGTGGCTCAAAATAAAAGAAAAACCAACTGGACAACTCCTGTCGCATCGCAACCAGGTGTGGATAATGGGGTGGATAAAGGGGCATCGAAAGGATGCTATGGTCCAAATAACTTTCATAATAAGTTGGGTGGGCTTGTCCTTCCATCCGCAAATGAATCCGGTTTTGAACTTTTCCCAAGAAAGGGCTTCTTTTTCTGCTAATTTCTCCTTTTGTGCTAAGAGCCGCCAGGTATTCATCAGCTACCCGTAAAATGCCTGATTTGGGAAGGATATCAATTTCAATTCGATAACGCAGGTTTGTCTCACGGACAAAAGATTGTGTTTTTGTCTCTGGTTCTACGATGCCATCTGTTGGTTTAGACTTCTTCATTTCCCGGATCTGGCGGTTGACTGCATCTATAACCTTGCTGGAAAGCTCGACATCTACTTCGATGGAGAATGATGCTGTTTCCTGGCCCAGCAATCCTTTAATGCCATTATCGTCGAAAGTAAAAGATTCCAAAGGTTTGCCACGGTAAGGGGGTTCAAATGCATCTTTTAAAGTTCGGCTGGTTGCTATTCTGGACAGGAGTTGGAGTGCGTCCAGAAAATTGCTTTTCCCCGCTGCATTGGGTCCAAACAACAAAGAGAGGGAATTGAGATTGACCTCCAAATCGACAAGGGACTTGTATCCTCGAATCTTAATCCTTTTTAACATTCTGTGTCTCCTGACCCCCCTCACCCCTCCCTCTCCCTCCAGGGGAGAGGGGAGAGTTTAGTGGAATTGTTGGATTTGACCTGCCGGTCTTAATCCACCCTACGTAATTTTCGTTTCTCCAAGAATTATTTCTGCTCCTACATGATAATGTTCTATTTTCACAAGGGGTTTCCACTCCAGACGCATGGGATCTTGGATCAAATGCAACTCTGGTTTTGAATCGCAGTTAAATACAACATATAGCCAGTAATCTTTCTTCAAACGCTCCGCGGTTTTATATTCATTCATGGTGAGAGCTATTTCACCAACCGTAGCTCGACCTTTGACCTCGATGAAACGAACCTCGATGGCCGTTTGAGGATCTTCAGGATGAGGTTTACGAGAGATGAGATCAAAACCTCGGTTCTCTTTCTCTACACTTACTACCTGCCAGCCTTTTGCCTCTTCATGTGCAATTACTGTTTTAACCGCAATTTGTTCAATCTCATCGTCACGGACGATTGAAATAATTTTTGGAGATGTCCTCTCTGGATGGGGCAATACCCAGGCTCTTCCATAATGATGGATATCTGAAATGATGCAATGCCGTTCCTGTCTAAGCTCCTCCCGGCGCCGTTCAAGGCGGCCGTTTAATTCATCAATCCGGTCTTCGGTAGTTTTGATGTTAGCAGCGAGTAATGGGTTCGTGTCTCCGGCCTGCTGACTTTCCAGTAGTTCTGCCATTCTGAGATTCTGTCGATGGATTAGTTCATTCAGGCTAATTTCAACGTGCCTGGAGATGATTTCTGTTTCTTTTTCACGCTGGGCTTGAATCTCTTCTAAAAACGGTTGTAAAGCCTGTTCGATAAGAATCTGCTCGACCTGGTCCCGGCCTGGTAACCCACTGCCATCTGGAATTTCTGGCCCAGTAGGGGCAAGAGAAAGGTCAAGAAAAATGGTGGGTTGGCGTACGGTCATTATGGAATCCGTGCCAGTTTCCACCACAAAGAGACGGCGATGAAGAACATTTCCTCTGCCATCACGGATGGCGGATGTAAAGACATCCAGCCGGGCGGGTTCTTTACGGTGAAGGTCAAAGAAAACTGCTCCGTTCCGAAGGTCAGTCTGTACACGCTCGAAAGCATCTTCCCGGACGGCCTCAAAAAGTGGGTGCCCAGGCGTTACCCACTCAAGGGTTGGATCATCGGTCAGAAATTTTTTATCAAAGACAATCTGCTTATATTCGCGTCCAAGCTTGCCAAAACGTGGCTCTAAGCGTTCCCCAATAGGCCAGAGTGTCCTTGGAATCCGTCCGATTCTATAAATATGCTGGTCCCCTTTAACCAATTTAGGGTGAACCCCTGCAAGCGGGCCTGCTTGGATGAAGAAATCTTCGACGACCTCTGGTACAAGGCGTCGTTCCTTCGCCTCTGCTGATTTACCAACAATAGCAGAAAGGTTAAGCTCACGCTTGGCCAGACCTTCGAGAGTTGAATTAGTAATCCTTTGGAAACGTTCCGTATCGACCTCCTCGACAATGCGGTTCTTAATAACCTCTTCGGTCAGGTTGCGCGCATACATATCCCTTAACATGCGTTCGAGCTGGTTAGCAGGAAAGACATCGCCGAGAACATTGAAAATCTTGCCTGTCCGCAGAGGGTCAAGGTCCTCCTCGATTTTCTTGATTCGCTCAAATAATTTTTGAAGGACTCGGCCTTCACGAGTGTTGGTAGTCACAAAATTGAAGATTAGGCAATCTTTTTCTTGTCCGTAACGATGAATACGGCCCATTCGCTGCTCCAGCCGCATGGGATTCCAGGGAATGTCATAATTGATCATAAACCAGCAGAACTGGAGGTTAATCCCTTCTCCAGCCGCCTCGGTTGCCACCATGACCTGGCATTCTTCGCGAAACTCACGTTCGGCATAAATACGTGTCCCCAGAGCATCACGGTCTCCAATTTTCATGGCACCATGGATCTGGGTGACACAAAGCCCCCATGAACGCAATTTGCCGACGAGATAATCGAGAGTTTCCTTATTCTCGGTGAAAACGAGGAGTTTCATCTTTGGGTCTTTGAAGACACCCTGTTCAGTTATGACCTCCTTGAGTTTCACCAGTTTGGATTCCACCTCCCGCTGTTCAAGGTTTTTAGCCTGGTCAATAAGCTTTACGAGTTGAAGTATTTCTTCCCTTAAGGCAATAGGATCAACAGATGCAACGATCCCTTCCAGAGTGTCCATAATCTCTTGCCGTTCATCTTCCGGCAATTCTTCGAAGTCCTCTGGTAGTTTTTTGGTAATCTGCTCCTGCCGGTAGGCTTCAGGGTCATCGAGGATTTTTTGACGCTTATCTCTCATTCTTTCAAGGGTCCGCCGGACAGCGTAGGTACTGGATGCAAACCGCCTTTGCAACATGGCCATGGTGAATCCGAGAGCACGTCCACGAGCAGAATCATCCTGGGAAGCTTTGATTGATTGATCCTCTACATATCGGGTAAGGCCATCATAAAGATCCCATTCATCATCGTCGATTTGGAATTCAGTGGTTTGAACATGGCGTTTTGTAAATAGGGTTTTTACGTTACCTGTATCAGGATCGGGAAAGGTTACCAGGGCCTCTTTCACCCTTCGAAGATAGAAAGGCGCTTGGTTCCGGAACATTGCTTCTTCAAGACTCTTCACATCTCCGTAAACATCTCTATCGAGTAATTCAAGAAAAAGGCAGAAGTTCTTGGGGTCACCCTTGTGGGGTGTAGCTGTCATTAGCAGGAAATGGTCTGTCATCTCTGAAAGATCTTCTCCCAGGTGGTAGGCTAAAGTCTTCTTGTCAGAACTGTAGGCACTCATCTTATGGGCTTCGTCAACAATGATAAGATCCCAATGGCTACGGAGAAGACTTTCTTTGGCATCCTCAATACGGGAGACCCATGACACCGAAGTGATAACCTGGTTTTTCTCCTGCCAAGGGTTGGAGCCGTAATTTGCCCGCAATACATCACTCCGGATGACCTCAAAGTCTTCTCTGAATTTATCTTTCATTTCACGCTGCCATTGAAAAGAAAGATTGGCGGGGGTAACGATGAGGGTTCTTTGTATTAATCCCCTGATCTTCAGTTCTTTAATCAGGAGCCCGGCCATGATTGTCTTTCCGGCACCAGGATCGTCTGCAAGCAAGAATCGGATACGAGGAAGTTTCAAGAAATAGTCATAGACTGCTTCAAGCTGGTGGGGTAATGGGTCAACGCGAGCAATGGATAGTGTAAAAAACGGGTCATATTCATAGGCCAATGCTAACCGCATGGCCTCAATCCCAAGGCGAAATCTTCCCGCATCCCCATCAAAGGGTTCCTCTTCTGGGGTCGCCTCTAACGTTGCGAGTTGTTCGGGGGAAAGAATGGGTTCATGAACTTGGCCGGTGCGTAACCCTTTTCCAATGAGCTTTATGGAATCACCCATAGGAATGGTCACGATGACCTGGACCGGCTCGGGAAGAATAGGTCCCCGAACAATCATGTTTGGTTTAAGAGTTGAGATGGTCAATCTTTCTTTCATAATCCAGCTACGTAATAAGAAGAGGGAAAACGTCTATAAAATCATTAGTTCAGAAGCGAATCCTATATTAATCCTCTTACTCGCTTGTCGGCAATAGAGAGGAAACTCTGGACGTACTTACTGTATTCATCGATTACAGATTGGCGAAGGTCAAAAATGCTCATGTGGTTTACCCCGTTAGAAATAATGCCCCGCTGGAATTTCTAACGGGGTTTACTTATGCCCAATTAGCCCTTCAATTTTTGAAGCCATTAATGGAGGATTTTGACTTGTTAGGAGTTTATCAAATTGGGATAAAAAATCAACTAAAGTTTGTATTCTGTAGTCCTGAGGGTCATATTTGTTTATAAAATACGAGACATAAGTTCCAGAAACAGCTTGGCAGTTGAGGCAAAGGAGCGGGGTGTCAATAGTAAGATATCTAAAGATGATTACAAACTACTGTCTTTAAGGGAGAGAACTGATCATGCAGTTTGATGGGGGGATCAGAGATTAGGAAGTGGAGGGTGGAAGGTGGACAGTAGTGGAAAAGATCTACTCTCCACATTCCACCTTCAACATTCAATTTTTTATTTTATTGCTTCCAATTTTTTCTTGGCTATTTCCGCCTGTTTTGTCTGAGGGAATCGGTCGATGACCCGCTTGAGGAGGTTTCTGGCATGCGTCTTATCCCCAAGTTCCAGGAAGGCAAGGCCCTGTTTGAGCAGGGCCGATGAAACCTTGTCTCCCTCCGGATATTTGACGATTGCCTTCTCATATTCGAGGATTGCCCTCTCAAAATCCTTTTTTTGGTAATAGGTCTCTCCGATCCAGAACTGGGCATTGTCAGAGAGTTCCATATTGGGGTACTGTTTGAGAAAAGCCTCAAATTTCTTCCGGGCTCCCTCCATGCCTCCTCTCTGAAAGGTTTCATAGGCATCTTTATAGATGTTTCCTGCTGCCGTGGGTATCCCTTTCGTTTCAACAGGGGGTTCTTTACCCGGGATTGATTTCTCCACCTCCGTTGGTTTCGAGGTCAATTTTGCGTCCAGATCCTTTAGGCGATCTTCCATTCCCTTGGCTCGTTCCTCATAGGATCGGTTTCTCTCTTCAAAGAACCGGTTTCGCTCTTCAAATGTTTTCCCTCTTTCCTCCAATATTCTTAACCGGACTTCGACATCCTCTTTTATCCGTGTGATCTCCTTTGAAGGCGCTTTAAGAAATTCCTTGTACTCCTCCACGCCTGTGGAAAGGGTCCGCATCTCGGAATGAAGGGTCTCGAGGCGAAGAAGCA
>JASEIE010000389.1 GCA_030024065.1 Thermodesulfobacteriota bacterium | reverse complement strand
CCCATCACAACATCGAAGGGTCTGACGAAAAGTCTGAGAGAATACTCTGATTTGATTGTTGTTCTATCCCAACTGGGCGAGTCAAAGGACAAAAAACTGGTCAGGGAAAACCCTCAGATCGACTTAATCATCGGAGGAGGGGGAGAAACCCAGAAGGCTGTCATAGAGAGAGTGAATGAGATCCCCATCTACCGGCTGGAGCCCAGAGGAGGCTATTTAGGGCGGGTCGATTACACTCTTGTTGATACGAAAAGACCCATCAAATTTCTCATCTCCAGTGAGCGGGATGAATTAGAGAAGAGAATGGAAAGGCTGATCACACGATCCATGCAGATTAAATCGGAGATGGCAAGATCCGGGAAACAGGAGGAGATGAGGATTAAGGAACTGAAGTTTTTGGAATCGAAACAGAAGGAACTGGAGAAGACTCTCCTCGCCCTCGAGAATAAGAACTTTTATAGACATACGGCCATCCCTGTCCAACTCTCTGTGGAGGATGATCCGAAGATCATGAAGGGGATGGAGCATTATCGTTCGGAATCAGCCAAACTCTACAAACCGAAAGTGGCCGGCCTTCCTGAAAAAGGACTGTCCGAAAAAGAGATGATCGCCCGGATTCCCAAAAACAGCCTCTTTGTCGGGGCGATCACCTGTAAAAAATGCCATGAGGTCAATTACCGCAACTGGCTCAAGACCAAACATGCAAAGGCCTCACAGACCATTGTGGCTTCGCCCAAATATGCCCAGGAGGAATGCCTGATGTGCCACTCCACGGGTTATGGAAAGATGGGAGAATATGCCACAGTTGATGAGGTCCCTTTCTTCCTCAAAGGGGTCCAGTGTGAAGCCTGCCATGGGTCAGGAAGGGAGCATCCGGGAAAAGGAAGGATGGAAAGAAAAGTGACTCTGGGCGCTTGCAGAAATTGTCACACCAAAGACCAGAGCCCCACCTTCAATTATGTGGCCTACCTTGAAAAGATCGGCTGCAAAATCTCCAAATGACGAATTTCACGAATGATACCGAATTTATCGAATGAAAGATTCGTTGTCATTCGCGTCATTCGGGTTTCTTATCCAAGAAATTCCCAGGCGATCAGAAAGACACAAAAAAGTCCGATGGCCAACATGGCAAATCCCACGATCTGGGAAAAGAGATCGGCGAACACGCTGGGATATTTCTCTCGATAAGTCTCCAGTCTCTTCTGTGCAACCAGCCTCTTGTATTGTTCCAGCCGTTCTTCAACCAGTTCGTATTTGGGGAACTTCCCTGTAAAGATCACTGTATCGATCGGAAACTTCGACGGTCTGAAATGGGTATTGAAGAAATGGACTGTAAAAATAAAACCTGAGGCCAGCAGGGCTTCATCCGAATGGACGATCTGGGCGATATTGAGCACCCAACCCGGCAGGAAGATGGAGAAGGCTTCCGGGAACCAGAGCATCAGACCGGAAAGCCCGATGGCAAACATCCCCCAGAAGACCGCCAGGAAGTCAAACTTTTCCCAGTAGGTCCATCGGTCAAACTGGGGTTTTGGCCCTTTGTTAAAGAACCAGCGGATCATTCCCACGATATCCTCAACATCCTTCCAGCGGGGGCAGAGGGAGTCCGGGCCGAAAAGCCTCTGTAGAGGATTAGGATTCTCGGGTAGTTTTTTGAAGAAGAGGAAGTAGACAATATAACTGATGGCCGCTCCGAAATAACCGAAGGTGATTCCTGCACAGATTCGGTGGATAAGGCCCGACATTTCGGCTCCTCCCAAAAAGTGCATCAGACCCTTGGCCCAGGGAGCATGAGAGAATTTTAGTGGAAGCCCGGTCAGGACAAGGCCAATGAAGGTGACCATCATCGTGAAGTGAAGGATGATGTCAAAGGTGCTAAACCGCCGGTAGATATGGCCCGCCTCGTCAGGCTTCACATGGAGGGGAAAGAAGACCCCTTTCGCCCTCAACTCCCTCTTTTCCCAGAAGTCCTTTCGCCACCAGAAAAAGGTATGAATCCAGAACATGCTGAACACCGAAGCTAATAATGCGGTCATAATGACAAATGTCCAGTAGAAAACAGGGTGCTTCTCCGGATCATTATGCGTCGCATGGGCAATCCACATGACGAAATTGGTATTTGCTCCTGGGTGGCACTTTCCGCAGGTTTCGGTGAGGCGCGCATCAGAGATGAGCGATTTCGGATCTTTCTGGGGAAGGATGCTATGAAAACCATGGCAATCGGCACAACCTGCAACCAGTGAAGGATAGCCTAACTTTTCAACCTTTCCATGGTAGCTCTCGAAATAGGTCTGGGTGGCAATCATAAAGACTTTGTTCCGTTCCATCATCTCCTTATCAGCATGACACTTCTGACAAGAATCGGTATGGAACTCCTTCCGAGATTGAACCACCTTGGGCTCATCACCCTTCAATAACGGAATTTTGTGCATCCCATGACAGTCGGTGCAGGTCGCGGAATCCGGGTTTCCAGCGATGACAGCTTTACCGTGGACGCTCTCCGAATAGCCGTCGTCGGAATGGCAGGTCGTGCATTTCTGGATGACCCGGGTTTTATCCCCTTTCCAAGGGGTCATTTCATGAATCTCTTTGTGGCAGTCTTTGCATTGAACATCGTTGATGAAGTGGGCGCTCCCGTAATGTTCTGCCCCCTCCCTCTTATGGCAGCGATGGCAGGTCACTGGCTCCACATGAATCCTCGCGCCCTTTGCCTTCGTATGGGTTTTCACATCCGTAATGTCCCAGTGACAGCTATTGCAGGAATTGGCTCCATGGACCGACTGAGAGAATTTTCTTTCATTGATCTTATTGCTGTGGCAACCGAGACATTCCGAATTATCGATGCATTCATAACAGTATTCCCTGCCCCTGACGATGAACTTCTCCCCCTTTTTTGCAGCTTCTGGAGGTTTGGTCACCCCTGCGGGTTTATCACCCTCTTTTTTCTCCGGTGCGGGTATGGCAGCCCATATAAATCCGAGGCTCAAAAAGAGGGTAAGAGAAATGGCAATAAGAATAACGATTGAACTTTTAAGTTTCGTTTTCATACTCCCCCCACCCCAAAATGATATAGGTACTCCCTTAAATTTTAAGTGGATTTTTATCCAGCACCTTCGAGAATACCCCGCAGCTCTGCTGCGGGGATGAATGGTAGCACTATAAGAATAGTGCTCCATGAATGGCTTAAGATAATCTTCCTGCGGGGTATTAAACCCCGCAG
>JASEIE010000388.1:2497-3287 GCA_030024065.1 Thermodesulfobacteriota bacterium | reverse complement strand
TGAGGCTGAAGATATTGCGTAAGCTTCGCAGCAGCAACCTCTCCTCCCCACTGCGCTTTAAAAGGATCAAGCGTTTTCTGTTGCCACCAACCGTATTCCCCCCTGAATCGTCCTAATGTGAGTTTTGGCCTTAATTGTTCCGGATAGGCAGTTACCCATCGCTGCAACAAGTTTTCCTTTTGGATTAATCTCTGGCCTCGTTTCCCCATGTCCAATAGAAACCCTAACTCTTTTAATTCCTTCATTATCCAATCAACAGTTCCAAGGGCTACGCCGGTCTCAGCAGCAATCTCTCGATATGTTTTATTCTCTAAGCCAGGGTTACAAAGGAAGGTATAAATTACTCTAAGCCCTGCAGGTTTGAAGGTTCGTTTAGGGGGAGGGGCTTTGACAATATTAGGTTTGTTCCCTTTTACAAAAATGTATAGAGGAGTCTGATTGATAAACGCATTTCCAGCCGTATCTATAAATTCTATCCCATTCTGTTTCAATTCGTCCGCCAGTTGCGTGTTTATGTATTGGGTGACCAGCAAAAGCGGGTGGTCGAACTCACCTTTGCGCATCATCGCTAACAACTTGTCAGCCTTCGTCAGATTAGCCTTGATCTCAGCATAATATCTGATTTCTTTGCCATGCATTACTATCCGCAATAGGTAATCTGCACCCAACCCGGGAGCACGAAGGGGTTTTACTGTCTTAATTTCTGTCTGCCCCGGAAGATTATTTCTAAGTGCCTCCAAAGCAAGTTCCAGAAGCTCATTTTCTTTCATTTTTTCCATAAAGATGACCA
>JASEIE010000388.1:1290-2488 GCA_030024065.1 Thermodesulfobacteriota bacterium | reverse complement strand
CTCCAAAGCAAGTTCCAGAAGCTCATTTTCTTTCATTTTTTCCATAAAGATGACCAATTAAGTTCAATTTACGTTACTGTTCACTAATTATGAACATACCTAAAAAATGAACAAGTGTCAAGCTATTCTTGAGTTTATTGTATGGTAACCTTGTACTCCACCTGTCGCTAACCGATAAAAGGTTGGATTTTGTTCAATATTTTTATATGTTCATAAAAAATGAACGCTAAATAAGGATTGTCAAATCAGATTCAAATCGCCAGGCACTGAGGAATTGGGCAGTTTTGAGGAGGCTCCCAATAATAATTACTACCAAAATCTTCGAAGGTTATCTGATCTGCAAATACAAAACGCAAAGTTATGCCTCCGTATCCTCCGGGGTCGGTTTGCCTCCGGCGGTTCCTCCGGTTCCTCCGGGGTCGGACCGAGTTAAGTATTTGAGTTTATATTCATTTGAGGGAAAAAGGAGGCTGTTTTTAACCTTAGAAGGGTAATTTGGGGGTCGAAATGGCCCTGATTAGGATTATTTAATGATAGTGGAGGTTATCCCTGGAAAATAACACTTAAAGTATCCGGGTTTTCTTACAGCCTTAATTTTACCGATGAAAATGGCGATTTAAGGCTAAAAAAACAGGTGTTATCTGGATATCTCTCTTTGGATGTCAACATCTTAGTCTGGTCCGACCCAAAGCATCCAAGTTTGTTTGTCCCCTTCGGAAAATGTGCTTTCCAGGGACACTTTCTTCCTGAAATGTTGTTTTTACGTTTTTCTACCTCCATGCAATATTTCGAGCAGTAATAAACGGAACAAATTCAGGATTTTGATTTGTTCTTTCTACCAAAGCCTTTTGGAAGCAATGCATCTTGGCAAGATTTCCTCGCTTTTAAAGAGCCCAAAGCACTTCTAACATATCGCATATGCTTCGTTTCTTTCTTACTTGACCTGCAAGGGTTATCCCACTTATAATCGCTCCAGAAAAAGCGAGGCCGTATCAAGTCGGGTGACTTAAGATATTCGCCCCGGAGATTGGGGATTGACCAATGGTTAAAGCTTCCCGCGAATTTCAGGTTTTTGCCAAGCCCATTGGCGCCATCTGCAACTTGGACTGTCACTATTGTTACTACCTGAAGAAGAAAGACCTCTATCCAAAAAGCGAATCTTTTCGCATGCCCGACTCCATCCTGGAGGAATACATTG
>JASEIE010000388.1:0-927 GCA_030024065.1 Thermodesulfobacteriota bacterium | reverse complement strand
AGAACGTCCGGCACCCCACCGAGGTCTACCGGTTCTTCAAGCAGATCAAGGCCCCATACATTGGCTTTCTCCCCCTGGTCGAGCCGCAGTTAGACGGAGAGGGCGGCGTTAGCCACCGCACTGTACCGGCTGAAGCTTTGGGCAATTTTCTCTGCACCATCTTCGACGAGTGGAAGAGCCAGGATATCGAGCGGGTCAAAGTGCAGATATTCGAGGAGGCGGCCAGAACTGCTTTCGGGCAGGAGCATGCGCTTTGTATCTTTCGGAAGACCTGCGGAGATGTTCCCGTTGTCGAACATAACGGAGACTTCTTTTCGTGTGATCACTTCGTCAACACTCAACATCGGCTGGGGAATATCCAGGAGATTCCACTGGTCGATCTTCTTGAAAGTTCAGCGCAGAGGGCTTTTGGGCAGGCCAAATTGGATACCTTACCCCGCTTTTGTCAGGCATGCGAGGTCCTGGACATGTGTCATGGTGGGTGCCCGAAGGATCGCATCCTTCACACGCCAGATGGCGAAACAGGACTGAACTACCTGTGTGCAGGCTATAAACGCTTTTTCACCCACTGCCGACCTTTCGTCGCAGAGCTGTCCGCCCTATGGCGCCGGCAGTCCCTTGAACAGCAAATCCCCCTGGCGCAGGCCAATGGTGCCCAGGTAAGCCCCAAGACCGGTCGCAACGATCCGTGTCCGTGTGGCAGCGGCCGAAAGTACAAGAGATGCTGCTTGGGCAAATGATCCGACCAGCCGTTATTTTTTCAGCTTCTCTTTTAAGAAAGAAATTGTACGCTGCCAGGCCAGCTGGGCCGCTTCTTTGTTATATCGGGCAGCCCGCGTATCGTCGTTAAACGCATGTTGGGCACCCTCGTACATATACATCTTATAGTCTATCGATGCCTTTTTTAGAGCTTCTTCGTATGCCGGG
>JASEIE010000387.1 GCA_030024065.1 Thermodesulfobacteriota bacterium | reverse complement strand
GCCAATGAACTGTTTCCCTTCACCTTTCAGTTCCTTTGCCCTGAGCCCGTAATTGTTATAATAATTTTTTACTGTATCGAAAACGTTGCTCTCTTTATCAATCATAAAGTTTCTCCTTACTCGAATGTCATCCTTGAACCTTGTGCTGAACTTGGTTCAGTATTGTTTCAGGATCAGGGCCTTCGATTTTAGAATTCATAACGCATCTATAAACAAATCAGATGCTGAAATAAATTCAGCATGACACTCACCCTTGAATTCAAGTGGAATATACCTGGTTCAGTCTCTGGTTTCAATTTTATCTCTTTAAACTCTCCCTGGCGATGATGGCAGCCCCCAAGGCCGCAGTCATATGGGGATTGTGGGGGTTGAGGAGAGAATGGCCTCTGATTTCCTCTAAAGCCAGAATAAGACCCTTATCTCTTGCTCCGCCTCCAACCATGGCTACATCCTGCTCCACACCTATTCTCTCGGCCAGGCTGTTGATCTGAGCCGCAAGGGCTCTGTGAAGGCCTGCCAGAAGGTCTTCTTTTGTGACTTCTTGCGAGAGTCGGGAGATCGCCTCCGTTTCCGCGAAAACGGCGCATCCGGTGTTAAACTCAACTCTCTTTTTTGATTTTAAAGATAACTCACCGATCTCATCCACCTTGACCTGAAGAACTTTGGCAATGACCTGAAGAATCCTGCCGCTTCCTCCTGCGCACTTTCCGCTCAATATAGAGTTGTGTATGCTTCCCCTGCTATCTGTACGGACGACCTTCGTGTAGAGATCCCCCACATCAATAACGGTTTTCACAGAGGGAAGAAGAGAAGAGATACCCTTTGCAAGGCAGACGATATCCGATTTGATTTCATCTGCAAAGGTGACCTGTCTCGATCCATATCCTGTAGCGACCGTCCTTGAGATATTATCCGCTGACCTCCCAACCTGAGAAAGTAACTCCTTTCTTATCTTCTCGGCTGTCAGCTTGAAATCTCCTCCGGAGGCGCACTCACAAGACCCAAGAGGGCCCTGATCACCGAGGGCAACCCCTTTGGATTGGGCCGAACCAATATCGATCCCTAATACAAAAGACATACTCCCCCTTTAAACATAAAGAATAACAGTGAATTCATCGAATGATTTGCCAAATTCGGTGTCATTCGCGCCATTCATATATAATGGTCTCGTAAAAAGTCTGAAAACCCCATCATCAGTCATTCCTGCCCCGTAACAAGGTACGGGATAAACTCCAGCAGGAATCCAGTGTTTTCAACTAGTTAGAATTCCCTGGATTCCCGTTTTCACCTGCCTACCGCAGGCAGGCGGGAATGACGACTTTTTACGATTTCATCATATATATAAATAACACAAATTCCAACTCCTCCCAAACGAATAAAAAAGGCGAACCGTGGTTCTTTTAGGTTCGCCTTCTATCTTCCATTTTCTACCTACTATTTTATCTTAAACGCCTCCTCCATTCCGATATATTTCTTTCTCAGCTTCGGCTTCTCGATCTTTCCTGTGGGATTGCGGGGGACTTCACCGAAGAAGATCTTTCGGGGTCGTTTATATTTGGGGAGCGGCTCGCAATACTTTAAGACCTCTTCCTCGGTAATCGTTCTCCCAGGGACAACGTCGATAATGACCGTCACCACCTCACCCAACCGTTCGTCCGGGGAACCAATCGCGGCAACATCTTTGACACCCGCAAGGGTATGAAGGAAATCCTCAATCTCCACGGGGAAAATATTTTCACCTCCCGAGATGATGAGGTCTTTTTTCCGATCGACCAGGAAAATAAAACCATCTTCATCCTGTTTGGCCATATCCCCTGTGTACAACCATCCATTTCGAAGGGCTTTGGCAGTCGCCTCCGGGTTTTTATAGTACTCCCTCATCACACCATCCCCGCGAACCACCAGCTCCCCAACATCTCCTTTCCTGACATCATTTCCTCCCTCATCCACAATGCGGGTCTCCCAGTTAAACCCCGGAAGGCCGATCGCTCCAACCTTGTGTTCATTCTCAATCCCGAGATGGATACAGCCCGGGCCGGATGACTCGCTCAAACCGTAGTTGGTATCATAAGCCATATTGGGGAAGTACTCCTTCCAGTGTTTGACCAGTGCAGGAGGGATAGGCTGGGCACCCATGTGCATGAGCCTCCACTGTTTGAGATTATAATCCTTCAGCTTGATCTCGCCATTATCGATCTTTAAGAGAATATCCTGAACCCACGGGACGAGAAGGAAGATAAGCGTTGCTCGCTCCTCATGGATCGCTTCAATCACATATTCAGGTGAAACCCCTTTCAGGATGACCGCTTTTCCTCCCACGATAAAACTTCCAAACCAGTGCATCTTTGCGCCGGTATGATAAAGAGGGGGGATCAGAATAAAATTGTCTTTCCTGGTCTGATAATGATGGGCATTCTCTGTGATACAGGCACAGACCATATTCTTATGCGTCAAGAGAATGGGTTTGGGTTGTCCGGTGGTGCCAGAGGTGAAGTAGAGGCCACAGGGATCATCGTAGTTAATCTGAATATGGGAAGGAGTGGAGGGAGCCTTCTCAACAAGTTTTTCAAAAGCCTCTGCATAATTTAGCAATTCCTTCCCAACAAAGATGTAATCTTTTACCGTAGGAAGATCATCTTTGACTCCGGTCACCCGATCGATAAACTCCTCCCCAAAGACCATACCTCTGGGTTCTGCCACCTCACAGCAGTATTTAATATCATTCCCTGAAAAGCGGAAATTGAGGGGAACGGCCCATGCCCCTGTCCGGATGATGCCGAAGTAGGCGATGAGCCAGTCGAGCGAGTTCATCATGAGATGGATGATCTTATCACCCTTCTTGATCCCTTTCTGCATCAGGGCATTGGCAAACCGGTTGGCCAGTTCATCAAACTGTTTCCATGTGATCTCCTTCCTTTTCCCTTCGGCAGGAACTCTCTCAATCAGGGCCACATCATTTGGATAGAGCCGCGCATTTCTCGCCAGTATCTCTCCGATATGGACATCCAAACTTCCCATAAGGAACCCTCTCTCTTGCACGCAAAGCGCCTGCCTACCGCAGGCAGGCATCGAGCATAGCGCATAGCGTTTTTCCCTTTAGTGATGCCTGTAGCGTCTAGCATTTATTTCCGACGCATTTTCGCTCCCAATAAATGAGGGCGCTACAGATTCTCTGTGTAATATTTCACAAAAAGTTTTAATAAAGGGGCGATTAAACTCGCCCTTTCGTGAAAGCTTTGGCTCCTTATATAAATCACAAAGGCAGATCAACTCCCATACTAAAAATAGGGTAATAGTTCACCTCCCCCCTCAGCAGATTAGAGAAGGGACAGGATTACCACAA
>JASEIE010000386.1 GCA_030024065.1 Thermodesulfobacteriota bacterium | reverse complement strand
ACTCCGAGGGCCAATATGCCGATGAAAAAGATGAAAATGAAGAGATTGACTTTGAAGACGGGCAAGGGGATGTTCGATATGAAGAAAGGATTCTTTGGAAGAAGGCTTTGAACCTGCGGGAGAAGATGATTAAAGATATAGATCGCAGGAGGGTAAAAGGAGATAATCAGGGTCCTTGTGAGCAAACTGATGGGATCGAGAAGGTACATCACCTGGAAAGCCATGAGGCCCGCAATGACGGAGAAAATAAAGAGGCCGTAGCGAAACCTCCTGAGCGGTTGATCGTCGAACGCTTTAGCGCGTCTCTTTTCCCGGAAGAGGAGTCGATCGAAGAAGTCGATAACCGCTCCCATGGGGCAGAACCAGCCGCAGAAGAAGTTTCCGAAGATCATGACAAGAAGGAGCACCCCGAAGGCGGGAAGCATCCTCAGGATCACATCTTTCTTCGTCAGTACCGTAATGATTCCAATGAAGGGATCGAGCCGGAGATAGAGATCGACCGGAATCTTTATCTCCAGCGGGAAAGCGGTCTTGATGACCAGATAGAGAAGAAAGAGGAAGGAGAGGACCTGAACCGTTCTTCTCAGTAGAGAGATCCATCGGTTCATGTCGCGTTGACCTTTTTCACCCGAACTTTTGAAAGATCGATCTCACCCAATCCCAGGTCATAAGCATTCTTGACAAACTTAATCTCCTCCGGTCGGAAGGGCTTTCCGGTCTTGGGATGTTTAAAAAAGGTGGCGGAGTAGGCATCCACCGCCACAAGATCCGTAGAAGTAATCACCTCACCGATGTCCTCTGTCTTACCTGGACCTTTGGGACCATTCGTTGTAAGAATCCGTATCGCATCCACCACCACCAGATCCGGCTTCCGGAGTGTATTGATGTCAGCAATACATTGATGGAGGTCGATCTTGTGGAGCAATTCCATATCCCATACGACCCCGATCAGGTTCTTCAAACCGAGGGTGAGTTCTGTCGCAAAGTGATGTTTGGGAATGGGAAAATTGATAAAGACATCCGACTCAAGTATATCCCTGAGCACTTCGGCGGTTTTCAGTTTCTTCCCTTTTGGAATTTCAACCTGCTTGTAGACATTTCTTCCATGGCCGGAGAGGACATCCGCGCCTGCCTTCTGCCCTGCCTCCTTCAATCCTGAACGGGCAAAGGCAAATTGATAATTGTCGCAGGTATGGTCCCAGACAGCCACCCGCTTCGCTCCGGCTTCATAACACATCTTGATCAGTGCGGAAAGGAGGCCCGGATTATTGGTGCAGGCCTGCTCCGGTGTCCTCGCCCAGGCAATGTTCGCTTTGATCACCACTCTCTGGCCCTTTTTCACGAATCGCCCCATCCCCCCCAAGGGAGCCATGGCGGCCTGGAGAAGCTGGGAAGGGGATCCGCTCTTGGCAATAATCAGATCTGCCTCTCCAGAGGCATGGGCCAGCGACCCATAAAAGGGAAGCATATTCGAAAAGAGAGGGAGCGTTGCCGCAGCAGCCGTTCCCTTGATGAATTGTCTCCGTGTGATTTTTTTACCCGGGAAATGATCCATGAAATGAGTTCCTCCTAATATTCGATTGTGGATTGCAGAGTGTGGAATGTGGAATTTAAATCTGCAATCTGTATTCCCCGCCTGCCAAAGAACTTGTTCGGCGGGCAGGCGAAATCCCTGCCTACGGCAGGCAGGCGAATTCTGCATTCCGAATTTTCACTACGGTGTCAGCATCAGTCGGGAGACTCCTTTGTCCGTTCCGAACCAGATGCTGTTCTTGTCCTCAGCCGCATAAAATACGGTGTTGCTCAACAGTCCGTCACTGGTCGTTAGCGATTCCCACTGCCCTGTCGAAAGATCATAAATGCTCACCCCGTTATCCCTGCAGATGAAGGCCTTCCCTTTTGTCACCATGATGGAATGAATTCCACCGCCCTTCAACGAGTCGGCCGGTTCGATCTTCTTCCATTGATCCGATGCAGGGTCATATTCCGAGAGAGTCCCCCCAGCTCCTCCGGCCCATATCCGCGGCCCTGCCCTCACGAGGGATTTAACTTCTGTCTCCGCTAACCCATCCTTTTGTGAATAGGTCTTCCAAGTCTTCTGTTTTTTGTTGAAACGGCTGATCCCACCGCTGGTCCCCATCCAGAGGAGTTCTCCTTGAACCAGAAGGGTATTGACAAAATTCCCGGAGAGACCATCTTTCGTGGAATAAAACCGCTGCCACCCTTCGGTCTTCTTGTCCAGAAGATTTAGACCCTTCTCAGAACCCACCCAGAGGAGATCCCCGTCGACTGCCATCGCATTAACCTTTTTGGCTCG
The DNA here is from genome assembly GCA_030024065.1 of Thermodesulfobacteriota bacterium. The sequence continues at coordinate 1,044 of JASEIE010000386.1, read as the reverse complement.
GCCATCATTGGTGGGAAATGTTTTCCAAGGAGGCGTTCTCTGAGGATGGTAGTAGGAGATCCCCCCTCCTTCAAATCCATAAAAATAGGTGCCAAACCAGATTCGGTCCGCATCCGGAACGATGACAGACACATGGTTGTAGGCGAGGTGGTTCTTCCACCGAATGCTTTCCCCATCGTCCACTTTGATAACGGGTTCGCCCTTTGTCGTATAATGTTTAAAAACCTTTTTCGACTTGTCATAGAGGGTCGCTCCGCCTTCATAGGTTCCAAACCAGACTTCCTCTCCCTGAACGGCAATGGCATAGACCATTTCACTCGAGAGACCATCTTTGGGTGTCAGGTGCTGGAAAGAAAGAGGTCTCTTCAATGGGCCGGCAATGGATGGAGGAAAAAAGGTATAGGATAACATGACGAAAATTAAGATGGATAATAGAATTAGGCGTCTCATCTTCTCCCCCTTTGGTATGAAATTTTCTAATTATGTCGAATCGTGTCGAAATTTTCAATATTTGATCTTCAAACTCTTCAAACTCCCTGAATGAACCCGGATCAAATTAGAAAAAAATTTAAATAACCCTCCTTGACAATCGGCTCATAGATGGTTAATTATTAAGAGTTAATTATTTCAAGATTCGTTATTTAGCCAGCGGATGGAAGTTTTCATTAATGTAGAAATCAATTAACTATCTAACTTTAATGCCTTTTTTAAGGAGGTGGTGCCTTTAATTAATGCTGGGAAAACCCATTCCAATACTAAAAAGCCCTATAGATTTTCAAGAAAGGAGATGTAAAAGATGAAGATCAGGCCATTGCAGGACAGAGTGATTGTCAAAAGACTTAAAGAAGAAGAGAAGACGAAAGGTGGGATCATCATCCCTGATTCGGCAAAGGAAAAACCACAAGAAGGAAAAGTGATTGCCGTTGGAAAAGGCAAGGTCACAGAGGATGGGAAGGTCATCCCTCTCGATGTAAAGGCGGGAGACAGGATCCTCTTCGGTAAGTATTCGGGGACAGAGGTCAAAATCGAAGGTGAGGAACATCT
>JASEIE010000385.1 GCA_030024065.1 Thermodesulfobacteriota bacterium | reverse complement strand
GATCGAAGAAGGAGAATTTATCTGTTTTCTCGGGCCGAGCGGTTGCGGAAAGACGACAGTCCTCAGGATGATCACCGGTTTTGAGACCGTGACAGAGGGAAAGGTCCTCTTCAACGGGAAGGTGATCAATCATCTTATCCCCCAGAAGAGGGAATTCGGAATCGTCTTCCAATCCTACGCTCTCTTTCCCAATATGACGGTGGAAGAGAATATCGCCTTCGGCCTGAGGATGAGAAAGATGAATACACAGTCCATTGCCAAAAGGGTTGATCAGATGCTGGACCTCGTCGGGCTTCGGGACTGGAGAAAGCTCTTCCCGGCCCAGTTAAGCGGAGGCCAGCAGCAGAGGGTGGCCCTTGTCAGGGCTCTGGCCCCAGATCCGCAGGTTCTCCTTCTGGACGAGCCTTTGAGCGCTCTCGATGCAAAGATCCGGGTCCGCCTCCGGGCAGAGGTGAAGCGGCTCCAGCAGGAGCTTAAAAAGACGATGATCTATGTCACCCATGATCAGGAGGAGGCCCTTTCGATTGCCGATCGGGTCGTGGTGATGGAGAAAGGACAGTTCCGGCAGGTGGGAAAACCCATCGATATTTATAAATGCCCGAGCTCCGATTTTGTGGCGGATTTTGTGGGGACCTCCAATTTTTTTAAGGGCTTACGCACGGATGATCGCGTACAGACCGGACAGTGGGAATTTACGGTTGCTCAAGCAGGCTCCTCCTACCGGGAGAAGGTGGTTCTCGCCATTCGACCGGAAAAGATCGAGGTCTTCAGGCCCGGAGAGCCGACACATCATCTGGTCCTCTCCAACCTGATTCCCGGGAGGATCGATGTCGTCACCTTCCTGGGGGCGGCTGTTCGATTGGTCGTCAATATGGATGGAGAGGAAGTGATCTCGGATGTGATCGAAAAGGCATTTGAGCAGAGGGGATTCAAACAGGGCGATGAGGTGCTCCTCTATTTCCCTCCCGAAAGTTTTCTCGTCTATCCGGAAGGAGAGGGTGTGGCATGAACCGACCTGAGAGCGACCGCTCCTCCCCGGTTTCATCCTCCTTTTCATCGCAGGCCTTCAGCCCGGACAGATTCATCACGGGAGTAGCCTTTGCCTTCTTCCTGGCCATTCTCGTCTTTTTTCTTCTCTACCCGGTGGTGGACATCTGCCGGCTCAGTTTTTTAAAAGAAGGAAAACTGACCTTCGAAAACTATGTGGCCTATTTTTCCAGTCCGAGGATCTTCAAGTCCTTCACCAATAGCATCTATGTCTCCATCCTGACGATGATCATTACGACCGTGACGGCCTTCTTCTTTGCCTATGGGTTGACCCGGACGACGATACCAGGAAAGGGAATCTTCTATACCGTTTCGACCTTCCCCCTCATCGCTCCGACCATCATCCAGGCCCTCGCTCTCATCCTCCTCTTCGGTAGAAACGGTTTGATCACCCGGTATCTATTGGGTACGGAATGGAACATCTATGGAGCCACGGGCATCATCATAGGAGAATGTCTCTACTGTTTTCCAAATGCCCTCTTCATCCTCTATACCACTCTGTCAGCAGTCGATACGCGATTGGACGAGGCGGCCCAGAGCCTGGGAGCCTCTGCCCTGAAGACCTTCTGGAAGGTAACGCTCCCTTCAGCCAAGTATGGAATTGCGAGCGCCGCCGCGCTGACCTTCAACCTCACGATCACTGATTTCGGGATTCCTGTGGTGATCGGAGGGAATTATTCCGTGCTCGCAACCGAGATCGTCTCACAGGTCTTCGGGCTTCAACGTTTCGACTTAGGAGCCACCATCAGCGTCATCCTCCTCGTCCCCTCCATCGGAGCCTTTGCCATCAACTATTACCTGACGAGAAAGAGCTATGCCCTGATCAGCGGGCAGGCCAGGCCTTTTCTGCAACCTTCCAGACCTCTTAAGAAGTGGGGGTTTACCCTCTATTGCGGGTTGATCTGCCTCTCCATTCTCATCGTCTTTGCCACTGTCTTCCTTGGGTCGTTCGTGAAAACCTGGCCTTATGATTTTTCACTGACCCTCAGGCATTTTGACTTTCCATCGCTTGGAGCCCATGCCCCTCTCTGGACAAACTTCTGGACCTCGGTCCTGCCTGAGGGCACATTTCGAACGATGATCAGTTATAAATATGCGCCGATCTGGACCAGCCTTCTGGTCTCCATTGTCGTTGCGATAGCCGGCGCCTCCCTGACCCTCCTCGCAGGTTATATCATCGAGAAGAAGAAGCCGAAGGGAGAGCAGGTCCTCTACACGCTGAGTGTTTTGCCGGCGGCCATCCCCGGGGTGGTAATGGGGCTGGGATATGTCCTCGCTTTTAACAAGCCTTACTTTTTCATCTACGGGACGATCTGGATCATCATCATCAACATCGTTATCTGCAATTTCACCCTGGGTGTGCTGACCAGCATTGCCAATCTGAAACAGATCGACAAATCGGTCGAAGAGGCGGCCGTAAGCCTCGGGGCCGGACCTATTTCGACTTTTACGAAGGTTGTTTTTCCCCTTTCGAGGGTGGCCTTCCTCTCCACCGCCACCTTCTTTTTCATGAGGGCCATGACGACGATCAGCGCGGTCATCTTTCTCATCTCTGCAACGATCAAACTGGCGGCCATCGAAATCATCTTCCTCGATGTGGATGGCCGGACCGCCAGCGCCAATGCGATGTGCACGGTTGTGGTGGCCATTGTGGTCGTAGCGCTCCTCGTCATGCGCCTGGCGACCGGCCGATCCGGATTGGGAGGTATGGTTTCATCGAAGTAATTGCCCATGGCCAATAGGCCATTCACGAACCATGAAAATAGTCTGTGGGTAAGGGTCAAAAAAGAAAATGGGTTTACGGTGACGATGCTGGTATCGAAGCAAGAAGCTCGGGAGACGAAGCCCGAGCATCCAGTTTCCATATACGAGCCTCGATACGAGCTTCGACAACGACAAACGTTGGTTCTCTGACGTTGCCGTTGAACGAACTCCTTATTTTCTAACTAAAAGGGAGATATCGGTGCCAGAGACATTCCATTTAGATCCGGGGGTTCCCAAGTATTTACAGATCAGCCACTGGCTGACGGAGATGATCCAGAAAGGCCGCTATGCGGTGAACGATAAACTGCCTTCGGAGTCGAAACTGGCGGAACTGTTCCGGGTCAACCGGAACACGGTCCGACAGGCCATCTCCGATCTGGTGACCAAAGGGCTGGTTCAGAAGCGAAACGGCGTGGGGTCGTTTGTCATCGGGCGGGCGGTCCAGCCCGTCAAATATACTCTCCAGCATATCTCCAGTTTTACGGATGATATGATCCATATGGGGGTTTCCCCCAAGACCAAACTCATCAGCAAGTCCGTGATCGAAGCGCCCGCT
>JASEIE010000384.1 GCA_030024065.1 Thermodesulfobacteriota bacterium | reverse complement strand
ATCTCCCAGGGCAGTGTTTGAATCAATTCTTTTTTAGGGATGGAGGGCATGGTCATTCGTCGAATATGGATTCCTGAGCCGGAAACCGTGAGCCTTACCTTCTTCGTTTTTATGTCGACTTCATCGATCAAGTCTTTGAGAAGGATGGAGAGGGTGCTGATATCTTCCCTGTCAATGCCCTGGGGGATCTTCTTTATCCCGAAGCAGGTAAGAAAAGACCCCTTCGAGGTCTTTTTCAGCCCCACCAGCTTAATCGAATGAGAACCAATGTCTAATCCGATCATTTCTGACATATCTAACCCCTAAATTATATGTAAAAATCTAACCAAAGATATTTGAAATTTAAAAATTGACGACCTCCGAAAACTTAACTCCTCCCCCTTCAAGGGGGAGGTTGGGAGGGGGATGGGATTCTATTTCCCTAAGAACCTCATTCTCCCATCCCCACCCTAACCCTCCCCTTGAAGGGGAGGGAATATTGAAGTTAGCGCTTATGCCAACCAGGAAAGGAGATTTGTTCAAAAGGCCATTTTGTAATTGTTAGAGATAAATTCTCAAACTTTATTGTGTAAAAAATCTAAAATCATATTATTACTACCTTAAAGGCAATGATCAAACGGGCGCCGGCATCTCCTCCAAGAGTCGCCTGGTTTTTGCTGACGTTCCCGGAAGCCCCGGCGGTCGCCATGACCTTGTAGGCATGGGTTTGAGATTGATCTAAGCCCGACCGGTTCCGGTATTGATCCGAACCCGGAATAAGCCACCCACCTGTCAGAGATCCCCAGGTATTGTTATCCCTAGAGGCCCACGTTGCAAAGACGAGGGCTCCATCCGTGATCGTGGTGATCCCCGGAATGGTGACGGTGCGGGGTGGAGGGGGAGCGGCGAAGTTACCGGAAACCTGTGCTACATCTACTTGCCACACACTGCTGGTGTTGGAGGGCCGGAATACGTGCATGACGACTGTATTGCAATTGTTGCTACCGAAGGAAACGCTTGGATTGGCACTCCATGTGCCATTGAACCTGCACCAGAATAGCCTTATCCGGCAGTTGGTCTGGTTTTGCTGAGTCTCCGATGTCCAGCTTTGGCCTCCGGCGTTAGATATGGCGAGTGCTCCTGAAATGGCACGAGCTTGAGCGATCATCAGCACAAGATCGCCTGCCTGCATATTCGCTGGAGGGATAACCGTGGTTGGATTGGCGGTATTTGTCCCGTTATCGGCAGGAGTGGAGGCTGATCCAAAATAAGTAATTAAGAAACTGGTAAAATTGGAGACGACGATTCGCCTTTCGCTTGCATTAGGGATTTGTCCTCTGGAGATTAATCTATCGTTGGGATCATCGTAATCGAGAGTAAAGCTTCCACGCCCGAGGTTTCTGGTCATATTATCGAGACCATTAAGTGTGGGCTTTGTCGCCCAGCTCATTTCCGTTGCGTACTGGACGGCAAACTCGACTCCTGACTGGGCAAGGAAGAAGGCCTGATTTGAGCTGATGGTAAGAGCAACAGACTTCTGCTTGGTCGGGATGAGATAAGAGAAAACATATCCGATGGCCACCATCAAAAGCATGGCGACAACCAGAAAGAGGACGGAGATGCCCCTGGAGTTGTAAAAAATCCCTCCCAACCTCCCTTTGTCAAAGGGAGGAGCAATAATCATCATCTCCCCTTTACTAAAGGGGGGTGAGGGGGGATTATGTGTCTTTTGAATCATTATTCTCAACTGCTTGGTTCCTCCTGCCAATATTCCTTAAAATTCTTATATGTTGAACTGGTTGGAAGATTCTTCGGATAAACCTTTGTCTGCAAGGTTACATTTTCACCGCTGGTCAATTGAAGTGTTAATTGAAGCTGAATCTCGTTTGTCGCATTGGTTACAGTAAATGCAGTGACATTGCTGGCCATCGGATAGCCGGTGCCGGCCTTCACCTTTTCAAGAGGGTTTGTACCTCCATTCCATCGAAAAGTGAGGCTTTCACCTGCACTGTCCTGGGCTGTTGCATTGTTTCTTACAAAAGTGATCGAACTGGCTGTGACTGATGTGATGCTTCTCGCATCTCTAATATCTCTACACATCCTCTCCAATGCCAGCTTCCCTTCGTCGAAAAGCGTCTTCTGATTGACGGTCATTGTATAGATTTTCAGGCTGTCAATCAAGAACTTTATAGTAATAGCCGAGACAATGGATAAAATGACAATCACAACAATGATTTCGATGAGGGTGAAGCCCCTTTGAAGTTCGGAGTTCAGAGTTCGTAGTTCGGAGTTATGCTTCCGCATTTGTTATCCTTCTTGCTTGTTAATGAAAAAACGCAACCACTGAGTAAATTTCATAAGTATCGTTCATCGGATCTTTCACACGAACCAGGATTCTTTTATATCCTCTGTGGTTCGCGGGCTGTATTCCATCCCCAACGATACTGAAGCTACTGTCCTCCACATAGTAAATCTCCCACTGCCATTGGTAGCCAGGAAACCCTGAGATGTCCGCGTACGAAGTCATCGCAGTGGGATTGAGGGCCGAGTCAAGGTACCGATATTTCATAAACTCTTCCATCCTCTGATGAGCAAGATACATAGCCTTGGTGGCCATTTCGGGCTTTCCGCTGCTTTTGACGCCTGTGACAAAGGGGACGATGATAACCGGCAGAAGAATCCCCGCCATCACAATCAGGATGATGATCTCGATGAGGGTGAAACCACTGCTTCCCATTGCGGATTGCTGATTGCGGAATGCGGAATATTTATCCATTTTTTTTACGTTTCCTTGCAGTCCTAATTTTAAATAGGGTTATTTAGAGTCTCATCAATGTGACGACATCCTTTCGAAAATCCCTCCTAACCTCCCTTTGCTAAAGGGAGGAATTACCCCTCTTTGAAAAAGAGGGGCGAGGGGAGATTTTTAATAATTTTATTCCGCAATCCGAATTCCGAATTCACAGAATACTCACCTTTCCCGTATAATTCTCAACATTGATCGTTTTCGTTCCTCCGCCTCCTGAAACCGTCACCGATGCAGCCCCTGTCGTTGGTTCGCCAAGAGAGTTGAAGGTGATAGTGATGGTGGTGCCAATCGTTACCCCTGACGGTAATCGACCAGAGGGGTCGAGGTTGCTGGTGGAGGGAACAGTGGCAGGAAATGTGTAAGTGGATTGGCCCGATACAAAGGCGATGCTCTTTGAAACCCTGTTGGCCATAGCACATTCCTGAACGTAACGGATGTCAGAGGCGATCATATAGGCGGCTCCATCGACAGAAGCTCTCGGGGCGATATCGAAACCCGCCTTCGGGATGACCACGGCCGCCAGGATGGCGACGATGACCATGACCATAATGACCTCGATGAGAGACATACCCCTCACCCACACTCTCTCCC
>JASEIE010000383.1 GCA_030024065.1 Thermodesulfobacteriota bacterium | reverse complement strand
GCCAATAACGATTTTGCTAAAGATTTATGAGGAATAAATAGGAAAGTCACGCTAGATCTATCCGAATGGACTATCCCAATACTTTTTACCATGTTCTGTCCCGCGGAAATGAGAGAAGGGAGATCTTTCGGGATGAAAGGGATTACTTCAAATTTCTAAATATCGTTGGTGAGATGGTGGAGCGGTTTCAATTGGAAGTCTACGCTTATGTGTTGATGAAGAACCATTACCACCTGCTCATTCGTACCAAAGAGGCGAATCTATCCCGTGCAATCCAATGGCTCGGGGTCAGTTATTCAATCTGGTTCAACCGTCGCCATCAGCGAAGCGGCCATCTGTTTGAGGGGCGTTTTAAGAGTTTTATGATAGAGAATGACCGTTATTTTACAGCCATGTGTCTTTATATTCATGGCAATCCATTGCGAGCGGGTATCGTTGGGAGATTGTCGGATTATAGATGGAGCAGTTTTCAATCTTATGCCAATAGTAAATTGAGGGTTTCCTGGTTGACGACGGATTTAGTGCTCGGGATGTACGGAGGGGACAGGAAAAGATTTTTAGAGGCCCAGCGATTGTCTTTGGAAGATCAGCATTTATTAAAAGACCTACGACATGGATTATATCTTGGGAGCGAAGCATTTTCGGAGGAATGCAGGAAGAAGGCAACGCAAGAGGATCATCATGAAAAACCGCAATGGAGGTCACTCTTGAGGGAAAGGGACCCGCGGGTTCTGGCGTCAGAAGTTTTGAAAAAATTGGGAGAGAAAGATCCTGAGTTATTATTAAATGCCAAGAAGAAACCGTCCTCACATCGAGATGTGGCTATTTATATTTTATATCAACTGGGTGTCTATCGAAATAGAGAGATCGGAGAGGTGTTTGGCGTAGGATATACGGCAATCAGTGAAGCGGTTAAACGGGGGAAGGAAGGTATCCGTTTAGACAAACGGTTAGAAAAAAAGGTCGGGAAGATCGCAATTGACAATTGAAGATGTGACCCCGGAGATGCGTATGAAGGAAGAGCGGATATTGGTTGTTGATGATGAGGAGGTCATCTGCAATGTTTTAGACCGGCGGTTGACGAGGGAAGGGTATTCCTGCACCACGGCCAATAACGGGAAGGAAGCCCTCAACCATTTTTATAAAGATTCTTTCTCCCTCATCATCTCCGATATCAAAATGCCCGAGATGACCGGGATTGAGCTTTTACAGAAGGTCAAAGCCATCGACCCCAAGATGAAGATGATCATGGTGACCGCCTACCCGGAGATCGATCTGGCCGTGAATGCGATGAGGCTCGGGGCTTATGATTTCATCATCAAGCCGGCTGACCTCGATCTGGTCGTCCTCAGTGTTAAAAAAGCCCTGGAGAGCAAGCGGCTGGAAGAAGAGATTGAAGCCTATCATAACCGTTTAGAGGAGCTGGTGGAGGAGAGGACAGCCGGACTCCAGCAGGCCTATCGTATCCTGAAGAAGACCCACCTCGATTCGGTCAAGATCCTGGCGGAGGCGATCGATGCGAAAGATCCTTATACCCGTGGACATTCAGATCGAGTGAAACGGATGAGTTTAAGGATCGCCCAGAAGATGGGCTTTTCCGAAGAGAGGCTGGAGGTTCTGGAATACGGAGCCCTTCTTCATGACATCGGTAAGATCGGCATCAAGGATGAGGTCCTTCAGAAGCAGGGCCCTCTCAGCCCTGAAGAGTATCAGTATATTCAGGAGCATCCGTTGATTGGGGTAAAGATTGTGGAGGGGGTTGAATTTTTTAAAGACAAGATTCCCATGATCCGTCACCATCATGAACATTATGACGGCAGTGGTTATCCGGATGGGCTGGCAGGCGAGGCTATCCCTATCGAGGGGAGAATCATCGCCATTCCCGATGCTTTCGATGCCATGACGAGCGCAAGGCCCCACCGAAGTATTATGCCCCGTCAGAACGTCCTGGTGGAACTGGAGAAATACAAGGGCAAACAGTTCGACCCAAAGGTGCTTGAGATTTTCCTGCGGGAGAAGATTTATAAGTTGTAACCCTTACAAACATCGGGTAATCACCAAAATCCAAGCGCCAATAATCAAATAATAACCAATTTTTCAATGACCAAAATTCTGAGATAGAATAGAGTATGGGTTTTTGGGTTATTCGAACATTGGGTATTGGAGTTTATTTGGAATTTGGGATTTGGTCATTGGGATTTTATTTTTAGAAAGATGCCAGCCAATCTCACCCCCCAGTATTTAGAGGCAGAGGCCAAGTTCAAGCAGGCCAAATCCGTTCCTGAAAAGATCAAGGCCCTTGAGGTCATGATGGCTATCATCCCTAAGCACAAAGGGACGGAGAGACTCCGGGGGCAGCTTAAGTCCCGGATGGCCAAGTTGAAAGAGGAGCTTCAAAAGAGACCTGCGGTCAGCCGGGCAGAGCAGGTCTATAATGTCAAAAGAGAGGGCGCGGCGCAGGTGGTGCTTCTGGGTCTTCCCAATACGGGCAAATCGAACCTCTTCACCCACCTCACCCATGCTCCTTCCGAGGTCGCGGACTACCCTTTCACCACACAGAAACCCATTCCAGGGATGATGAGGTTTGAGAATATGCAGATTCAACTGGTGGATACGCCGCCCATCCAGATAGACCGGATCGAGCCCGGATTTCCCAATCTCATAAGGAATGCCAATGGAGTTCTCATCGTACTTGACCTGACAGATGATCCCGCCTTCCAGATGGAGGTGCTTCTCGAAGAGTTGAACCGGATGAAGATAAAAATAGGAGATGGAGATCCGGCCCATTCCATCGAGGAAGGATGGGTTTTTAAAAAGGCGTTTCTGCTCGGAAACAAGGCTGATCTCAGGAATGCAATGGAAGGGCTTCGGACGCTCGAGAGCCGTTTCAAGGATGAATTTATGATCCTCCCAGTCTCTGCAAAGGAGGAGATGAATTTCGAAGAGGTGAAGAAAGAGGTCTATCGCCGCCTGGACATTCTCCGGGTCTACACCAAAATTCCGGGGAAAGAACCTGACCTGACAGAACCTGTGATTCTCAAAAGGGGAAGTACGATCGGGGATGTAGCCCTTTCGGTTCATAAGGATTTCGCCGCAAAACTGAGATATGCTCGGATCTGGGGGTCTGGGAAATTTGACGGCCAGATGGTGAAGAGGGACTATCGGGTGAGCGAAGGCGATGTGATTGAACTGCATATTTGAAACCAGTTCGGAGTAATGAGTTCGGAGTTCGGAGTCATGAATTCGGAGTTTTTTAAAAAATTTTCAAGTCTTTTTTATTTTACACAATTACTCCGAACCACGAACTCTGAACTCCGAACTTATCATTTGACGAGAAGAAATTTTTTTCGGTGGATTTTAGGGTTTTCAACCTTTCCTATTTTTCCCTTCTATATTCGGGAAAT
>JASEIE010000382.1 GCA_030024065.1 Thermodesulfobacteriota bacterium | reverse complement strand
GCGGAAAACATTTTGCGGCTTTTTCTCAACCATTTAGTTAGCGGCCGTAATCATCTTCGAAGCGTTCGATATCGTCCTCTTCGACGTAGTCACCGTTTTGAACTTCAATGATTTGAAGCGGTATCTCTCCCGTGTTTTCAAGGCGATGTCTTGCATCGATTGGGATATAAGTACTTTCGTTTGTATGGACCAAAAATGTTTCATTCTCTCTTGTTACTTTTGCTACTCCTGATACCACCACCCAGTGTTCACTTCTTCTCCTGTGGAGTTGAAGACTCAATCTTGCTCCTGGCTTAAGAACAACTCTTTTAATCTTGTATCCTTGCCCCTTTTCCAATACCGTATAACTTCCCCAGGGCCTCTCAACCGTTTTGTGAATGAGATGCTCTTCGCGACCACTCTGTTTTAACGCCTCGACAATCTTTTTAACCTCCTGGACTTTTTCTTTCGGGGTTACAAGAGTTGCATCCAAAGTATCCACAACAACCATGTCCTTAAGTCCTATTGTGGCAACGAGCCTCTGGCCGGAAAATATGATTGAGTTCTGGCTTCCAAGATCGATTGTATTTCCTCTGAGGATATTACCAGAATCGTCTTTTTCAACGATTTCGTCCAGGGCTGCCCAGCTCCCAAGATCGGACCACTGAAACCTGGCAGGAACCATCAGGACATTCTGACTCCGCTCCATAATCCCATAATCGATGGAGATGGGGTCGAGAGCTGCATAGCGCATGGCGCATAGAGCATGGCGATCTATTCTCTTAGGTTCATCTGAGGCAAAAGGGAGTGATTCGATCTCCTTGAGAGCACAATAAAGGGATGGGAGGTGTTTTTGGATTTCGGAGAGGATTTGGGAGGTCTTCCAGACGAAGATGCCGGAGTTCCAAAAGTAGCTATCATCAGAGAAGTAGGTTCTTGCCATTTCAAGGTCAGGTTTTTCAAAGAAGCGGTCAACCTTAAGGAAACCGTTAAGTTCTATTCTCGATGAGTTATCAACCTTGATATATCCATAGCCGGTTTCGGGCCTGCTGGGTTTAATTCCAAAGGTTACGAGATAATCCTTCTCTGCTCCCTGAATAGCCAGTCTCAAATCACTTAGAAATTTCTCTGTATCAGGAATAACGTGGTCAGAGGGCATGACGACCATTATGGATTCAGGAGAGAGATACTTGATATGAAGGGCAGCAAGACCGATGGCTGGCGCTGTGTTCCTTCCCATCGGTTCCCTGATGAACTGAATCTCTTTCGCCATCAGTCCCAAAGGATCGAGATGAAACCTTATGTCCTGGGCCTTGTCTTCAGTTGTTACAATCCATATGTTCTCAGGAGGGACAAAGCCATCGATCCGCTTGATGGTCTGCCGGAGGAGAGTGTCTTCTCCTACAATCTGGAGCATCTGTTTGGGACAGGTCTCCCGGCTTAAAGGCCAGAATCGAGTTCCAGAACCACCGGCAAGAATTACAGCGTATAAGTTATTAGGGGGTAATGGGGTCATTGAGTTACTTGAGTTTATCGCATCAATCTCGTCTTTTCGTGAGGTGTTCTTCATCCTTGCTTGGGGTCAAATCTTTATTCTTGACTTTGATAGTCTGTCTGGTCTATCTGGTTTTTCTGGTTTGTTTCGTCTGTCTGGAAACATGATCCCTACGTGGACGGGAGTGGGGGATGTTGTTGACTGAGTTGAATAACCTTATTTCCTCTGAACACCTAAGGTAGGGGTCTCAAGGTTCGAAAGATCCTGACTCACTAATAACCTTGTCTTTAGTCAAGACACCTACTCGATAAAATCTCGCCGTGGCGGCAATAATTCTGTCATGTATCTCTTCGGCGTCTTTCAAGCGCACTACTTCCTCAAAAATCTCAGGGCTGAATCCAACAATTTCAAATTCCGGCTCATCCACTATTTTTTGATACGTGTCATGGCAGGTGTCAGGTCTTGACTTTTGACAAATTGGTTTATCTGGTTCATTTCGTTTATCTCGTCTGTTTCGTTTGTTTGGTTTTTTGGGTTTCGTGGTAACGACGATCGGATTCACGAAGATAGGTGATTAAATTTGAATCCATTTTGCCAACCTTGTCCGCTTGCTGATAAATCTGATCAAAGACCGCTTGGTTTACATATTTTCGGTCTAAAGCTACATAGAAATGGCTCTGCAACTCTGCGGCCGAAGATAAAGAGATAAACAGGTACTGAATAAATTCTTTGTTCGATCTTCGAGCGAAACCCTCTGGGATAGCACCCATCGTGGATAATGCCGCACCAGTAGATTGATCTTTCAGCCTTCGATCTTTTGGAAGGATGGGCTGGAACTGATAGCATCATAGACCATGTTCACAAGTTTTCGAGGTTCCTTCCAGCATTCAAGGTCTTCGAAACGGTGATTTTCATGATTTATTTGGATAAATATTTATTCCTTCGGAATGGAATATAGTCCATAGGGGACTGGAATGGAGCCCACAAGGCGGGGCTGGAAGTGATTGCTTCGCAATGGAATTTCTTTAGTCTTTTTGGTTTGTCTGGTTTTTGGGGAGACATGCCCGAAGATATCAATCCAATGGAATGAATAGAGTACGATCTTTATATTCCTCTGCGGTAGATACCACCCAGATCAAATATAGGTCCTCGATAATACGCCCAATGCTAACACCAGGGCGAACCCAAAATAGGCCAGGAATGTGCCGACCGGAAGAAAGATGATTGGATAAATGTGTTGGTATGGTACTCCGATTTTCGGTCACCAAAATGCAGTCGTTTTGTTCAATCCAGTTGAGAATATCTGGATCAGATGACCCCGCCGGTGGAGCCCCCGAATCTCCAATAGCCAATATTTCAAGATCAGAATGTTGTCGACGTAATTGTCGCTGGATAGCCCGGGGAATGTGCTCATCAAGTAAGAAGCGGGGCTTCATCTCCCCACCATGGAACTTGTTTCTGCCTTTCCTCGACGCAATGATCGCCGTTGTTGCTCCAAACGCTTACGCAGTTCTTGCACAAATCCTGAGGGGTGTTGCTGTTGTTCCTGCCAACCCTCTTCCTGCCGTTGTGCAACCTTTTCCATATAGGCATCGACTTTTCCCTGATTCGCCAAATAGTAGGTAATCACGGCATGGACCTGTTCCAGAGAGAGGGTCGGATAGTGAAGGACAATTTCTTCGGGGCTTTCACCTTGATGGTAATCGCGCAATATTGTCTCAATACCAACACGAGTGTCAGCAACACGAATAGATTCATTGTCAATGAATTCAAAATACTTCTCAAGTTCCATAAATTTCTCCTCTAGAATAACTCCATAAATCCAATTTTACAACTAACGGGGACAAAAGTAAACCTTAACGTGCACAAAAAATGAGGCAAGTGTGCTTACAAACCTTTACAATTGCGGATTATTTTATTGTTTATGGGTAA
>JASEIE010000381.1 GCA_030024065.1 Thermodesulfobacteriota bacterium | reverse complement strand
CTGGACCGATTGAAGCAGGAGATTACAGGCCTCTGCAACAAAGCCATTGTTGCAGAGGCGATCGACCTCTCCAACCTCTCCGGAATGGAGAGGGCGGTGAAGAAGGTCTATCATTATTTGAACCTTGGCCTTCAATACTTAAGCGGTGAGGAGGAGAGAAGAGCCATTGAAATCCTCCGGTCTCTTCCCATCCAGAAGATTTTTCAATGCGGCGTGAGTTTGACAATTCTTTTAAGGAGAAAGGCCGAGACGATCTTGAGGGGGCCCTGGTTTGAAGGAGACCGGGAAAACCTCGTCCTTCTGGACCCTCTTCATTTTGAAAAAATGGAAGGGGTGTTAAGGAAGAGGCCGGCCTTTTATCGGAACGGAGTGTCCGATGATTTCAAAGACCTTCAGGACTTAAAAGAGATGGAGAGGTTTTTGGAATCGATCGAGTCGATTGTCAACTTTTTTGGAAAGGAATTGAATGTCCATCCTCCTAAGTTGAAGCAGATGGATTGGAGCGGCTGCCATCCGGAGAAATGGGGGGAGATCACCCTCTCTACCATTTTCCTAACCTCTTTGGCCAACCAAATTCTCAGAGGGACTTTTCAATTTGATCCTATTGAGAAGGCTCAATTGCAAGACCTTCTTTCGCATCTTTTTGAAAGAGATGATCAGGGAAAAGGGGTTCACAAAACAGAGGTCCGAAATGGATTGAAGGAATGGTTAAGTTCGATGGAGAGCGACCCTCAAAGACGGGGGTATCTCATTGCCTTTCAGAATTACTGTCTCGATCTCTTTGAGGAGGCATTTGGAAAGGTTCCTCCCGGGGAGGAGGTCGACCCCCGATTTGTAAAAGGGCTTCTGATAAGAAAATGAGGGATTCTTTCTTTTTATAAGTTGAGTTCAAACTTCTGTTCAATCACTTTTGTTCCCCATTGGGTTCCTTCAGTCTGATGTGTGAGTTTAAAACCGAACTTCTCATAGAGGTGGCGGGCAGGATGAAGCCCTTCAAAGGTGTGGAGATAGACCCGACCATATTTCTTCTTTTTACAGAAGGAGATGGCTACCTCCATCAATCTATTTCCAAAACCACGGCCTCTTAGCTCCGATGAGAGGATGAACCATCGGAGGTGGGCTCCTGCAGTGGCTGCCTTAATCCCATCGATCGCAATTCCGCCTTCAACCTGATCATTTTTGCAGACAATCCAGAACCCATCCCGTGACTCATCAAACCGGCTGAGAAACTCAGATAGTTCGGTTGCCACCTTGGCCTCAAAGAAAAGCCCGAACCCCCAGTTCTGGTGGTAATAGGTTCCATGGAGTTCTGCAATTCGGCCAATCGCCCCCGGGATATAACCTTTTAAAATGATCTCATTCATCAGGTTAAAAGAGCCAGAAACCGCTCAACACTCATGACCCAGGTATTGTTAGGGTACTTCTGAAGTATTTCCCGCCGATTAACAACTTGAACCCCAAGCGTTGGGCTGTCAGGAAACCATTTATGACGGTTCTGAAGAGTCCTGGATAGTTGAGTATCGTTTAATTTAACTTCCACAGCCAGAACGGGCTTTCTATCAACCTCAACGATGAAATCGATTTCCTGCTTATCGAGGGTTCGGAGATAGTATAATTGGTAGTTTCCCAAACCCATATCTGTCAGAGTCAGACAAACCCTGTAGAGATAGGTCGCTACCATATTCTCAAGCCTTCCCGGCTCCTCAGTGACATAATACCAGTCGAGAAAATACCATTTTTTTTCTCGCCGAAGACCTCTTGGCACCTTTTTAACCCAAGGTGCCACTGGAAATAAGAGATAGAGCCTCTTTAACTGCTCCAGCCAGACCTTGACGGTTGTGTGCGCAACTTCAAGCTCTCCTGCCAGATTGGCCATGGAAAGGGGGGCCATGATCCTTGAGGGCATCAGAAAGAGAAGATTTTCCACCTTATCAAGTTCCACGATTTTGGTGATGTCTTTGAGTTCTTCATGAATGACCAGACTTAAATAATCCTGGTGCCACTTCCGGCTAAACCGCTCATTCTGTTTTAGAAAGGGCTCAGGAAAGGGTCCATACCACCAGAGATGTTGATAGGCCTCCTCCACTGAAGCGGAAATCTTGTTTGAAATCTGTCCCTCAAAATTTTTTGAAAGTTTATGGGGCGATTTCTCTGCTAAAAAAGAAACTCCTTTAGGAAGGCCGGCAATTTCACCAATGTTAAAAGGCATCATATGGAAGAGATTGTATCTTCCTACAAGGGAATCGCCAGAACGGCGGAAAATATCCAGACGTGCACTTCCTGTAATCAGAAATCGGAACTCATCTCCAAAAACATCGTAAACCCCCTTTAGGATGTCCCTCCAGCGGTTACGCTTATGAATCTCGTCAAATACAATCCATGGATCCCGAATGCCAAGAGATCTTGTAGGGGATTCAAAAAATCGGTTACTGGTAACATAAGCCTTTCGCGTCGATACATCATCCCAGTTGAAATAGAGGGGGGAGCATTCCTTTTTCTCCAACCAGTGTTTGGCAAGCCTTGTCTTTCCAACCTGCCTTGGGCCTGCCAGAAAGACCATATGCCTGCCGATCAGGCTCTCGTCAAAGGCATAATCCTCCACCCATCTTGGGATATAATCTTTTGAGTTCATGAACTCATATTATCGCGATAAAATGAGCGTGTCAACTCAAATTATCGAAAATTGAAAGAAATTGTTTTTAACAAATTAACCATTTAATGGCTAATGATTGACCATGATATGGCGATATTGAATGGGGGCGGAAAATTGGCAGCCATCGAAGTCAAATGGTCGTACCGAATTGATGAGTCGGATATCACGAGTTTGAAACAATGTGCTGAAGATCTTAAAGATAAGCTTCTCTTCTCTGTGATTATTTATTCAGGGACCGAGATCGTTCCCATCGCCCCCCAAATGGTCGCCATTCCATTCCCGGTCTTTTTTGGAATTGAGATGTAAGCATCCATCCCTTATAAAACTGACCTAAGTAAACTACATTTGCTTTCTGCGAAATTCACCTACAAGTCATCGCTCAACGATAACATCTTGGGCTGAGGATTACGGTTGAAATCACGTATCCCAGGTGAATATATGAAAATCAGATCGTGGCTTTTTTGAACTATCGGAAACAGATGATAGATAGCAGATATTGAAACTTCTGCGGTAAGGGGGATCACCTCGTCCCCCTCTGCTTAACGCTTCCACCCGCAATACCTCACTGGGAGTCGTTTCCAGGAATTGAAGATTACGACTTGAAAGTGACCGTCAGCGATAAAAATCACCAGCCAAAACACAAACCAGTCAAACTTTTGATGAACTGAAAAAATATGGCAGCAGACAAACCTATCGACAAACCGCCCGCTCTTTCGGGTCGGGTGTATTGAATTGATATGTTATTGAGTAGACTTTAA
>JASEIE010000380.1 GCA_030024065.1 Thermodesulfobacteriota bacterium | reverse complement strand
CGCGAAGGATGTATTCGTCCATCACTCTTCCATTCAAGCGGAGGGGTTTAAATCCCTGAAAGAGGGAGATGAGGTGGAATTCGAAATCTCGCAGGGCCCCAAAGGCCCTAATGCCACCAATTTGCGGATACTCCGCTAAAGAACAGAGAGGTCGACTTTATCCGACTTCGATGATCTCAGTAAACCCCGTTAGAAATTCCAGTCGTTCGACCCAGGGGCTCTCGACGGGCGGGGCATTATTTCTAACGGGGTAAAGCTGTGTTGAATGCCTGGAACAATATCTTCCCTGGGTCTGAAGAGGTTTGTTGCATCCCGCTCATCACAGGCAGGGATGTCTCCACTTCGGGGTATTACCTGAATAATATGGGGTTCCTTACAGGGTTTCATGGAAAAAGCTTAAGTGGAAAGAAACCGAAAAAATAGAAACAAGGAAAGAAGCTTGAAAGAACGGGTTCCAAAAAGATCCTACAGATCTGAGTCCCGCGAAGGGCGGGACTCAGATGCCCTGATCATATCCGATGAGTTGGACGTCGATGTGGCCAGCGAGTTCCCGGGATTGAAAGTGGGGGATGGGAATGTTCAGGCGAGGGATGAGGAGGAGGTCGTTGAATACAAGCTGGAGCCCTTTAGAAAGGCAGCGGATCCGGTTGGTATTTACTTAAAGGAGATGGGATCGTTCCCCTTACTGACACGGGAAGGAGAGGTGGAGATTGCCAAGAGGATCGAAAGTGGACAGCAGGAGGTGTTAAGGGTGGTGATGAATTGCCCCATCGCTGTCAGGGAAGTCATCAGCCTTGGAGGCGCCCTTCGTGCTGGAAAGACAGAGATCAAAGAAGTGACCAATGAGATCGGCGATGAAGAGACGAATGTTGAGGAAGAACAGATCCAGAAGAAGAGGGTTCTCAACTTAATCAATAAGATCCAGAGGGGAGAAGAACATATTCGAATTCTCCCGGGAGAGTTGAGGCTCAGAAATAAAGAAGTTCCAAAAAAGAGGATTCAGGAAAAAATTTTGAAAAAACGAACCAAGATATTCGATGCCCTTAAGCGGATCAATTTGAGGGAAAAACAGATCAACAGAATCGTCCAGAAGTTGAAACAGTGGGACATTCGTATGGAGAAGGCTCAAAAAGAGCTGAAACAATATGAAGAGGACCTAAGGATTTCAATCCAGGAGGCCAGAAACTCTTTGAGGGTAATGAGAAAAAAAGCAATTAAAAAAAGTTCTCTTTCCCCTGTTAAAGCGGGCCTTCGGCTAAAGGACCTAGAGGAGATGGACAGGATCGCCCGGAACGTCAAAAGGAAGGTAGGCAGAATGGAGGTGGAGTGTGGCCTTTCTTCGGATCAGATCAAAGAGGCAGTGAAGGCGATTGAGAAAGGGGAGGCCAAGGCCAAAGAAGCGAAGAGTGAATTGGTGAAGGCCAACCTGAGGTTGGTCATCTCCATTGCCAAAAGATACATCAATCGGGGGCTTCACTTTCTGGATTTGATCCAGGAGGGGAATATCGGGCTAATGAAGGCGGTGGACAAGTTCGAATACCAGCGGGGCTATAAATTCGGTACGTATGCGACGTGGTGGGTCCGGCAGGCCATCACGCGAGCCATTGCCGATCAAGCCCGGACCATTCGCATCCCTGTCCATATGATCGAAGTCATCAACAAGCTGAACCGGACCTCTCGAACCATAGTTCGGGAGAATGGGAAGGAGCCCACTCTGGAGGAGATTGCCGAAAGAATGGGGATGTCTTTGGACAAAGTGCAGAAGGTTTTTAAGATCGCCAAAAGGCCCATTTCGCTCGAAACGCCTATTGGTGAAGAAGAGGATAGCCGGTTAGAGGATTTTATTGAAGATAAAGAAGTGATTTCCCCTCAGGATGCAGCGATAAGCTCCAATATGGCAAAGCGGATTCAAATAGTCCTCTCAACTCTGAACGAAAGGGAGGAGAAGATTCTGAGGATGCGGTTCGGGATCGGAGAGAAACACGACCATACCCTTGATGAAGTGGGACAGTACTTCGAACTTACCCGGGAAAGGATCCGACAGATTGAGGAGAAGGCCTTAAGGAAGTTGAAACATTCCAGCCGGGCCGATAAACTAAGAGGTTTCATCGAAAACTAAAAAGGAGAACGACCATGAATATTTATGTTGGAAATCTATCATATGATGTATCAGAGGAAAATCTTCGGCAGGCTTTTGAGGCCTTCGGCCAGGTAACCTCAGCAAGAATTATCAAAGACAAGTATACTGGTCAGTCCCGAGGATTTGGTTTCGTAGAAATGCCTGACCAGGCTCAGGCCCAAGCTGCGATTAAGAGTCTTAAAGAGAAGGAACTCCTGGGCAAACAGATGAGTGTGAATGAGGCACGTCCTCGCACCGACCAGGGAAGATCCGGAGGGCAAGGTGGTCATCGAGGGCGACCGGATTATGGTGGTAGCAGAAACCGTTATTGATAGTGCCCTTAAATTTATGGACGGTGCAATGTAAAAGAGGTTAAAATGGTGCAAAGGAAACGGCATGGAAGGATGCGTGGTCCAAAACCCAGACGTTCAAGCCGCCCTAAATCCTATAAAATTGTATGTGCGGGCTGTGGGCAGGAGGTAATCGTCCAGGTCCCCCCACCAGCTGACAAAAAACTATTGTGTTTGGAGTGCTTCAAAAAATAGAGATCTTATTAAGACGGGGAGGAAAATGAATAGGAAGATTAAAGCAAATAAGAAAATATATGTGGCTAACCTTCCCCTCCAGACCAGCGAACCCGAACTCAAAGCCCTTTTCTCCAATGCTGGAGATGTCATGTCTGTCAACATTGTAAAGGACAGACAAACTGGCCAACCGAAGGGGTTTGCTTTTGTGGAGATGTCCACACAATGGGAAGCCCGGAGAGCTGTTTCCATGCTGAACCGGACGGAGTTCATGGGGAAAAATTTGCTGGTAAAAGAGGCGACTGAAAAACGTGGTTTTAGGGAAAGGTAGTAATAAGAATTTGAAGAACTCAAATTGATCAGGATGGAAAGAGAGGTTCTATGAATAAAGAAAGGCTTGAATGGGTTATGTCAGGATTAAATCAACATTCATTAACTAAGACTGAAGACCAATTTGTCAAAACTGCATTGGAAGACTTCGAAAAAAAACATGCGCTAGCAGAACTTCAGGAAGAAAGGCTGGAAAGCCTTTACAAGGAGAAGTCAAAACTGATACCCAATAAAAAATCTTCCAATTATTTTTCTTTCAAGGAAAGTAGCCCCCAAAAGGGTAGACCCCGGAAGTCTCGTGTAAAAATGGTGTTTTGATGACACGCTTCTCAAGCTATCTCAAAGAAAATAATCCGGGAGGAAGCAGCGATTCAGACAGGGCCGGCGAGAATGGAACATGGATTTACCCCGTTAGAAATAATGCCCCGCTGCTCCCTCCGGGCCAGAGGCCCTCTGG